>CAYLLE010000004.1:0-75218 GCA_964384485.1 uncultured Spirochaetales bacterium
GACTGGGTGGGTTTTGATCCTGTAGTAAAATTTCCCCAAACATTCCGGCCTGATAATTATTACCTGCATGGTGAATTCAGAACGGAAAAAAAGCTTCTTTCCGGAACCGGTTGGGAACAGGATGGTGCGAAACTCGAACAGATCAGGATAATTGATTCCGAAAATGTTGTTTATTTCTATTTCGAATCTTCGACCCCGATGAATCAGGGAGTTTCTTACTTTTTGTACGGGTATAAAAATCAATACGATGACAAAGCCATTTATTCACTGGAGTTCCCCATCGAAGAACCCGTTGGCTACATCATTCTAAGACAAAACCGGGAACAAAATCCGGTGATATGCGGTGAATTGGTTACGGGAACCTATTTGATGGAGGCCCGGATTAAAAAAAACGATCTGCCTTCCGGTTTTCATCTTTTTAATGACACTTCATTCCTGGAGCTTACCGCCTGCAGGTTCCAAAGCGGAAGCGCGGAGGAATATGTGTTTACCCAAATCGATCCTGGAATTATACCTAATGTCACTTCATCTTCAACTTCTCGGTGATTTCCTGAGGGATTTTACCGGCTTTGATAACGTCAAATCAATTCTCATAAAAGCTTGCGGTGTCTCTTTTTCAGAAATCCTGCCCATATCGGAAAATACTGACGCTGTACTTGTCTCGCCGGATCATCATCTGCCACAGGAAGCCGTCACCTCTATCGCGGAATCACATTTACCCGTTACGGCATCAGTGGATATTATTGATCGACTAAAAAACTCACGGACTGACCCCGGAGATCCCTTCTACATCCCGTGGTTCTGCTACGGATATGAACCCAGCCTCATGTATATATACAACAAAATTCACCACAGTGATGAAACGTTGAAACGTATTCATTATTCGGAAGGTGGAATAGAGATAGAGCAGGCAATCTACTTAAGATTCTTATCCGGTAATAAAGCGGATCACCTCCCGCTTTCTACAGGAGACGGGCTGAAGGGGATGGTTTGGATCTTCGAATTTCAGGACGGCGAATATCGAATATACAACTGCGGAAAAAACGGTTACCGGCTTTATAAAAAAACCGCCGATTCCGAAATACTGATTCCCCTTCCGGAGGGCAGCGGTATCCTTTATCAGCTTATGGACATATGCCGTGTACTAAATCAGGAAAAAGAAAAATTACTGTATTCTGAGATAGATTGTCAGGAATATTATCATGAAAACCAGTAGACATTTTTACTGCGAATATTGCGGCGGCGAAGTGGGCGTTGATGATAAAAAATGTCCGTTCTGCGGCAGATTCTTTACTTCGGTCCGGTGTCCGGTATGTTCATACCAGAGCACAGAACGGAGGTTCGAAAGCGGATGTCCAAAATGTGGATACCTGGCAGCCCCGGACGATATTTTGCCGGAAAAAGAAGAACAAAAGGAGAAATTATTTCTCTCTAAATCATTCTACCTTATAATGGGGGGAATTCTCTCCGGGATATTACTTTTCCTTCTTTTCTTGTATATCCGGCTGCTCTAGCAGGAACTCAGTTCATCATTCCGAAGCCGACACCGCCCATAAAGTACCAATCGGAAAGGGAAAAGAACTCGGCAATCCCTATTATGGACAAATACGCGGTAGTCCCCGGTATCATCCAGTGCAGTTCACCTCCTAACGGAACAGGAGGCGATAGACCGAACCCTTCTCCAAAGGGAAGCGATCTAAAAGCGGCGGATAACCCTAAATTGACCACACCGAAATCAAGCAGGAGTCCCGAGCGAAGATACATCCAGGGATATAAACGGGTCTCCTGCAGGAAATCGCTGTCGTAGGGTTTTGAAAGTGAGAAAACAAATTCAGGACCAACCAGGAATGAGAGTGGGCCGATATCTAAGGAGAGAGGAACGCCCAGCTTTATTCCAGGATAATCGGTATACGTATCACTTCTGCTATTTGAAAAAAAGCTGCCGCCTCCGGTAACGGCTCCGGAAATCATACCCCCGGGTGTACGGAAGAGCGATTTTTTAAGTGAAAAGCCGGCGGTATACGTGGACAAATCTGAATCACTAAATAGGAGCACACCGGCATGGAGATTTAACTCTGTTCCGGCACCCAATCCGAAACGCAGTCCGGCCTTAAGGGGCACCCGGGTAAGAAGTCCGTCATCCCGGTTCGCGACAAAAGCGGCACCGGTAACAGAAACCTGCGCGGCATAGACCGGAAGCGGCCGGGGAACGGAAGCGTAGAGCAGCCCGGCAGTATTATTCCAAAGGCTGTGATACCGGATCACTCGGGACCTGTCGATAACAAAATCGAGAGATGCTTCATCCTTTTCTTCCCCTCCGGGAGAAGATCCGGTAAGGGAAACGGAATATTTACCGTCCGGAAGCGCTTCGTCTTTCAGCTCCCAAATAAAATACTGATTCCACGAGGTAAAATCGTTGTATAGAAATCTCTTAACGGTTTCTCCCGCACTGTTCTTAATGACAACTTCTCCGCTTCCAGGCGCAGTAACTTCAAAAGAACCGGTTAGATCGCCGAGTCTTCCCGGATTTTCGGGATTAACGCGGTCCCTAGATAAATCGGCGGATTGAATTTCGAATGGCGCGTCTTCTAAAAATATGGAGATTTCACTCATCTTCCTGTCAAAAATTTCGATCTCCCGTTCTACCGGTTTAAACCCGAATTTCCGGATAAGCACATTGTATGTGCCTATAGGCAGCTTGAAAAAAGCGGTATCGCCTTCAATGTTCAGCTCCAGAGTGTCTATCTCAAGTAAAAAACCGTCCGGATTCACATGAACGGTAAGAAACCCGGTTATTCGCATGAGTTCCTTCTGGTATATTACTGTGCTTCCTTCCGGGATCTCAATATCGACTTCATGGGGATAGAAACCTTTTTTAATAATTTCAAGAGTACGGGTTCCTGTTCCGGCATTGGTTACTGTCAGCGGCGTTTCTCCCCGGTACAGGCCGTCTACGTAGACTTCAGCACCGTCGGGAGCAGTATAAATTTTTAATACGGATTCACCGCTGCCTTCATCCTCAACTTCAATAGTTGTTTGCCCGTCATCCTGCTTCTTCCGGTCGATTCTGTCTTTCTCGATCCGCACAATAGTATCCACCGATGTGCCGGCGGATGTAGCACATCCGGAAATTATCAGTACACCCAAAAAGACAGTAAAGATCAGGGGTATGAAAAATTTCTTCGGTATCATAGTATAAAAAGTAATCCAAATCGGCCGAAAATGGAAACAGAATGAACCATAAATTATTTTTATCTGTACTGTATATATTTTTTTTAACTTTTTCTGTTTGGGGTCAGGATTCCAATCGCCAAAATGATCTTCCATTGGGTTTCGATGGGATCACATTCGGTATGACGGTGGATGAGGTAAAGAAGCTTCTTAAAGAGAGCCGGAATTTCAATTTCCGGGAAGCTGAGGTGACATTTACTCCTGATAGAGAAAAAAAGGTTTTAGAATCGGACGGGCTCTCCTTTTTAGATCGGGGTATATTTCAATTCCGTGATGAATCCCTTTATATCATTATCCTTCATATCGACGCGGGAAAAATTGGATATTTCACTATGTATCAAACCCTTACAGAAAAATACGGCAACCCGGACCGGCTCTCCCCGGGCAATTCGGAGTGGGAGTCGGAGGATGTCATAATGACTTTGGAAAAATCCGATCCAGTGACCTTGAAATATGTATACCGGCCGGTATATCTGGAAATACTGGATGAAAGCGGCGTAGAAGAGTCGCTGGAAGAACTTTCACGTTCCCTTTTCCTCGATCAATTTTAGGAAAGCAAATGAAAAAGCTGTCATCAATTTTTATACCGATCGTATTTATGGCCGCATCGTGGGGATGCAGTAAATCTCCCGAAACATACACCCTTACCATCAATAATAACGAGCTCAAGGTTGAAATCGCGGTCACCCATGAAGAAAAGCAGCGCGGATTGATGCACCGGGAAAATTTGGCGGAAAACGAAGGAATGCTTTTTGTTTACGAAGAAGACCGGGTTATGTCTTTCTGGATGAAAAACACGACAATACCGCTGTCCATCGCGTTTTTATCAAAAGAGGGGGAGATAATCGACATAAAAAATCTTACTCCCCGCTCAGAACGTTCAGTTCAATCAAGCCGTTCAGTCAGGTATGCCCTGGAGGTAAACCAGGGATTTTTTTCCCGTCATGGTATCCAGGAAGGGGACCGGGTAAACTTCTCTAAAGAATTAGAAGAGCTCATCGGTCCTTAGGAGGAGCCGGTTTCATCATCATCAAGATCCGGAAAAAGATCCAGGACGGGTTTTTCCCGGTCCTTTTCCGGCTGATTAATTAATATTTCAATTTTCCGTTCTACTTTCGCGAGATCCTTCTCCAGTCCCTTCGCGAGTTTTATTCCTTCTTCGAACAGAGAAACAGCTTCTTCCAGCCCCAAATTCCCGTCCCGAATTTTTTCACTCAGTTCTTCCAGCCTGCTCAGCCGTTCTTCAAAACTTGCCATTTACATTATCTCCATTACTGCTTTCATCCGCGGAAACCCTGACCGGAAAATTCCCCTGATATACCGTGACTTTAAGTTTTTCTTCAGGCGATACCTGATCCTTACGGGTTACCAGACTGCCGTCCGTATCTTTTGATACTATAGCGTACCCCCGCTCCAGAATACTGTATGGAGAATAGGCTAAAAGTCCGTTTCTCACAAGAGAATAGCGGTGATTAAAATCACGGATGAGATCTCCAATACACCGTATTATCCGCTCTTTAGTATCATCAAACCGGAGATTCAGAGGCTGAACACACATACGGAAATTCCGTTCCAGATTTTCCGCGGTAAATGCTGCCTGGACAGTGCGTATGTTGTGTATTCTATTATTTATTTCATCATGAAGTGTCCGGGTACAATCGGAAATCTGTCTTATTAGAGCCTCACGCTGCTCCGATACTGTCTCCGCAGCGGCGGAAGGCGTGGGTACCCGTTTATCCGCCGCGAAATCGGATAAAGCGTAATCAATCTCATGCCCCACTGCTGAAATTATCGGGATTTCTGAAGCGGCAATGCTCCTGACCACGATTTCCTCCGAAAATGGCAGCAGATCTTCCAGGGAACCTCCCCCCCGGGTGATTATTATCACTTCACCTAGATTAAATTCATTCGCGCACCTTATCTGCCTTGCAATAATACCGGCCGCCTCGCTCCCCTGGACAGGAGCCGGCAGTATCGTAAGATTGAGACAGGAATTCCGCCGTTTTAGAACACGGAGAATATCCCGCAGCGCGGCTCCAGTAGGGGAGGTGATTACCGCAATCCGTTTTGGGAAAAGGGGAAGCTTTTTCTTTCTGCTTTCATCGAAAAAACCCTCCTCCTGGAGTTTTCTTTTCCGTTCCTCCAGCATGGCCAGGATGGCTCCTCTTCCGGCTACTTCCATGGATTCGCAGATAATTTGATACGATCCGCGTTTTGGATACACCGAGATACCGCCCCGCACCGATACCAGCTGTCCGTCTTCCGGTTTGAACGTGAGTTTAGCTGTACGGCCTCGGAACATAACTGCCGAAAGCACTGCGTCATTATCTTTTAAAGAAAAATAAAAATGTCCTGTACTTGACGGCTTAAAATTTGATATCTCGCCTTCCACGGTTATACTTGGATATTTGAATTCAAGGAGAGACCTAATATTTTTTGTCAGTTCACTAACTGAGTAGATTTTTGCACTGTTTTCCAGCATGTGCAGAGCTTAACCTACAATTATGATATACTCAAGATTAATGGCAGGTCTTTAAATGTCGATAAGGTAAACAGAAATGCGCGTGAATGCTATTATAAACGGGATAAAGTCTCCAACATACACAAATCAAACTCTCTACCGCGGGAAGAATTCCCGGGAAATTATAGTTGACCGGCTCAGTTCAATGGAACCGGTTAATAAAATATTTCTCTTTACCGATGATCCGGAATACCGTCATGAAAATACCCAAACAATCTGCAGGAATGACTGGAACCGCAGTACATTTTTATCCGTGGCCGCCGAAGCTGCAGAGGGAGAAACCCTCCTGATTCTGCATGATGATCAACCTTTTTTCGATGATCAACTTGCGTTGGAAATGATCAGGAACCATCACCGCTACCGGGCGGATTTTTCTTATGCCGACGGATATCCGGACGGATTGGCCGGAGAACTGCTCAGTCCCGTGATTATTCCTTCTCTCCTTACCATTCGGGATCCGGAAGATATTTTTTTTCCGGCATGGAATAGACCGGTCTTAAGAAAACCGCTTTTCGATCTCGTTAAAGAAGATATAAACGCGTTCGACATTGAAACTGCCATAGCGGAAGAGGATCTCCGGCTGCTGCGCATCGAATTACGGACCGATACGAAACGGAATTTTCTCCTGTGCAGCGGATTTGCCGGTCTGGGAGCCTTTGACGGGAGCAGCAGCATTTCCGATTCGGTGTACCGGATGATTCATCAGAAACCTGATCTGCTCCGTACGATTCCCGCGTATTTTCCGATTCAGATCGCGGGAGGATGCCCGCAGGAGTGTGAATACTGTCCCTATCCGAAATTCGGAGGACCGGTTCTTGAGAGAAAAGATACGATGGATCCTGCCGAATTTGACGGGTTGATTGAAAAGATTGCTTCCTTTGCGCCTGAATCGGTAATTGGTATTTCTCTCTGGGGTGATCCGGGAAATCATCCGTCCCTTGATGAGATATTAGACTCTGTCACAGCACGGGAACGGCTGGCCCTTATTTTGGAAACTTCGGGAGTTAATTTTCCTGAAAATTCTCTAAGGAAAATCGCGGAGTTACCGGAGAGTAAAGTCCGATGTATCCATTCCCTTGATTCAACAGATGAGACGACATACGGCCGCTTAAGAGGCCGGGGATACAAAAACGCGATCAGGACAGCAGAAAGACTCATCGAACTTCTGGGTAAAAGAGTGTATATCCAGGCCGTCAGGATGAAGGAAAACGAAGCCGAAATGGAATCGTTTTACAAAAACTTCACCGACAAATCATCGGTTATAATTCAAAAATACGACCACTTTTGCGGCAGACAACCGGATAAACGGGTAGTTGATCTCTCGCCTTTGAACAGGTACCCATGCTGGCATATCAAGCGGGATTTCCCTATTCTTCTAAACGGAGATGTACGGATCTGCCGGGAGGACATTGGAGGCGAAATGTTGCTGGGTAATGCTTTTACCGAAGAGCTTGAAGCTATTTGGCAAAAAGGCTTGAGAATCTATATCGATCATGCCGAGGGCCAATATCCGGAATTATGTAGGAATTGTGATGAATACTATACCTTCAACTTCTAAAAATCTTTCCGTTCCCTACACGGTAGTAGGCGGAAAAAAAATTGACCGATCCGCTAAATACACCCGGCGGCTTTCTTTTCTCGTTCTTAACAGAGGCGGCAAGTTTAACCGGTGGAATACATTTTCTGCGCTAAAAAAAATTGGTGCTGATGAAATTATTTCAGTGGAGGGTCCCGGCGCGCCGTATGATGTGGAACAGCTCTCGAAAGACTTTGATGATGTCCGGTTCCTTATCCTTCACGAAGCAACATCCCCCGGCGAAATGGTGAATACCGGAATTAACGAATGCCGCGGTAAATTCGTGTACGTATTATGGAATGATATGTCCGTAGAATCGGTTCCGGAAGAAATTCTCAATCAATACCTGTTTCTAAACACTCTATGTGTTCAGCCGGTCTTTATAAATCACATGAATGAACCGGTACCTTCCATGCAGGTTCCTGTATTTTATAAAAGACGCATCAAGATATTGCACTTAACTCCGGAAAATGAACGTGCGAAAACGCTGTATCCGATGGATTATACCGGTATCTATAATAAGGAACGCTTCATCCTGATCGGAGGCTACGACCGAACCTTAAAAAACAGCTACTGGCAAAAAGCAGATTTTGGATTTAGAAGTTATATGTGGGGTGAAGAGATACTCGTGGATTCCCATTTACGGGTAAAATTACAGAATGAACATCCGGGTGAAGATACTTCAGCTGACGAAGACTATAAACAGTTTTATTTGAAAAATCTTGCTGTCAATTTTTCCGGTGATGCCGGATATATACCGAAGGCACGTTTTTTTTCTTTTTTTGTGAAAACGGGTGGAGGAATAATCGATTCCTACCGTGAATTTAAAGCAGCACGGGACTGGGTAAATAAAAACTCCTTCAGGTTTAAAATGAATTCAAAAAGTGTAATCGATCTTTGGGAGGTTAGTAATATATGACTGGAATTTATCTTCAGGTACGGCTGGGATCAAAAAGACTGCCGGAAAAGGCATTGCTGGATCTATCCGGAAAAAACGTAATAGAACATGCCATGGATTCTCTCAGGAGGGTTCCGGCGGATGTATATGCCCTTGTGACCGATGAAAACAGTTATCAAGCTCTGACAGAAATTGCCCAGCCTTACGGTTTCTCGGTTTTCGCGGGATCATCGGAGGATGTCCTGAAGAGGTATCTCGATGCCGCCCGTTACTACGGAACGGATGTTTTAATAAGGGCAACAGGAGACAATCCCCTGGTTTCATGGGAGATGGCAATAAGGATCAGAGAAATCTTCGATCAGAAGGGGTCAGATTTTTCCAGTTTTAAGGGTATGCCCTTGGGTACAGGTGTGGAAGTATTTAAGCTGGAAGCCTTAGAAAAGGCATTCGCGGAAACAAGTCCGGGCTACTACCGGGAGCATGTAAGTCCTTACATGTATGATAACCCGGATAAGTTCTTTATTTACCGTCCCGACGCGGAAGAACAATATGTTTTTCCTGAAGGAAGGGTCACCTTAGACACCGTGGATGATTACCTGTACATCTCCAAAATATATGAAGAACTCTACCGCGCGGAACCGATTTCACTTATCAGCCTTGTGGAATGGCTGAAAAAAGAACAGGAAAATATTACGGTCCGTCATTCAGCATGAAAACGCTCTTTGCTCCAAAAGCGGGAGAGGGGTACGGCATCGGCCATCTGAGCAGGTGCCTGAGCCTTGCCGGTCAGTATCCGAGATCGGCAATTTTTCTTTCTGATGCAACCTACCGGTCTGTAAAAGACTTTCTGCGCAATAAGGCACCGGAAATTGAAGTGCTTACCGGCTTACCGGCAGGAATCGGGTTCGACTATATCTTTTTGGACCGTAAAGAATCATCATTCGAAGATTTAACGTTTTTTTCAGATTACGGAACCGTTGCAGGCATTGACGAAAACGGTCCTCACCGCAGTTTGTTCCCGTACCTGATAGATATACTCCCGGGTCCCCGAAAAGAATGCACCGGTAATATTACGAATCCCCGTTACAGCTTTCCCGCAGAAATTCCAGATTTTAATCTTGAACGGAAACCGATTTTAATTACCTTTGGAGGGGAAGATCCCTACGGATTGACCGCTTTAGCGTACAGTCATCTCTTAAAATCGGAAACGCTCCAGCCCGCGGATATCTCTGTTATTCAAGGACCCCTCAGCAGGCCTGTGGAAGTGGAAGATGACACCGATCTGATTATTTCACCTCCTTCATTACCCGAAATTTTCAGAAACTTCGATACGGTAATTACTTCATACGGTCTAAGCGCGTATGAAGCGGCCTTTTCGGGCTGCGGGGTTATTCTCTGTAATCCTACCCCGTACCACGAGAAATTAGGCCGGCACGCCGGATTCATCACAACCGGAAAATCACTGAGCGGACTTAAAAAGCTGAACAGCCTGCTGAAGGACCCGGGGAAAATCAGGGAAAGGACCCTTTCGGTCATAAAAAGCTTCACGGAGCCGGAATCGTCTATATGGCCGGTCCTAATGGGAACATTGAATACTTCCCCCAAAAATAACCGGTGTCCATCCTGCAGTGAAAAATGGAATAATTCGGTTTATCGTGACACTGATAAAACATATTTTCACTGTTCTCAATGCGGGATGCTGTACCAGCTGTATTTTAAAAAAAGCACTGTCTCGTACTCCGATTCCTATTTCTTTGAAGCCTACCGGAAGCAGTATGGTAAAACATATTTAGAAGATTTTGATTCAATAAAGAGAAGGTCCAGAAAACGGCTCCGGAGAATTTCAGCTCTGCTGGATAAAAATGTTGAAGGAAGAACAGTCCTTGATATCGGCTGCGCCTACGGACCCTTTTTATCGGCCGCAGACGACGCCGGATTTTCGCCCTGGGGACTGGATATTTCCTCCGGTGCTGTCTCATATGTACGGAATAATCTGGGTTTTCCCGCGGTACAGGCGGATTTCCTGGCCTTCGAACCAAGAGAACATGACCTTCCAGACCAGTATGACGCGGTTACTATGTGGTTCGTCCTTGAACATTTCGAGCCTCATGAATTTGTGCTCCGCAAAGTAAAATCCTTCCTGAGGCCTGGAGGTATTTTCGCTTTTTCTACGCCGAACAGCCGAGGTGTTTCCGGCATGTTCTCAAGACATCTGTTTCTTGAAAATAGTCCGGAAGACCATCATATAATCGCAGACCCCCGTTCAGTAAAACACATTCTCTACTCATTAGGGTTCAAAAAAATTAGAATCGTCATCACCGGACATCATCCGGAACGTTTTCCGGTTCTCGGGAGGAACAAATTAGGCAGAGCCGTCGCGGCGGCAGGAAGCAGATTATTCAGATTGGGAGATACCTTTGAGGTGTACGCCCGGAAAGGAACGGAGTGAGTTAGATGAACCATAAATCCATATTCATATTAGGTGCCGGGGTTATGCAGATTCCGGCAATCCGGACGGCCAAAGAAAATGAATGGCGCTGTATAGTAGCTGACCGCGACCAGGACGCACCGGGTGCCCTGCTGGCGGATAGATTTGAAAAAATTGACCTAAAAGATTATGAAGAAATCTATCAGCGAGCCAGGGAAATAAAGGACGGGGAAGGCCTTGATGGAATTTTTACCGCGGGAACAGATTTTTCGTACAGTGTGGCATATACCGCTGAAAAATTAGGTTTGCCGGGTATACCGGCACAGACGGCCTTAGGCGCGTCAAATAAATCTGTGATGCGGGAACTATTCAGAAGAAACGGAATACCTTCCCCCCGTTTTACTACCGCGGATTCCGATGAGGACGCCGAACCGGACATAAGGTTCCCGGTAGTCGTAAAACCGGTGGATAACATGGGCGCGCGAGGCGTAAAGATGGCGGAAAATAATTCCGAATTATCAGAAACCCTTCCAAAAGCAATATCTTTTTCCAGAAGCGGTAAAGCTATCATAGAGGAATTCATCAAAGGAAATGAATACAGCCTTGACGCCGTAATTGACCGGGGAGAGATCACCGTTACCGGGTTTGCCGACCGGCATATCAGCTTCCGCCCTTATTTTGTGGAAATGGGACATACCATTCCCACAGCTGCACCATTGCCGGTCCGGAAAGCGGTAATTGATGTCTTTAAACGGGGAATTAAAGCTCTGGGCATCAATCACGGTGCCGCAAAGGGAGACATTTTTTACGGTCCGGAAGGCGCGGTCATCGGAGAAATTGCCGCCCGTCTCTCCGGCGGTTACATGTCGGGGTGGACATTCCCCCTTTCCAGCGGAATCAACCTGACGGAAGCGGCCATGCGACTGGCCCTGGGAATGAAACCATCCGGCCTCAAGCCGATCCGAAACTGGATTTCAGCGGAACGGGCTTTTATCTCCATCCCGGGAAAAGTATCCGGAATCAGGGGCATAGAAGCTGCACATGCCGTAGAAGGGGTTGAGGAGGTGTTTATCAGAGTTAAGCAGGGTGATATTGTGAGTCTGCCGATTAACAATGTGGAAAAGTGCGGTAACATCATTTCAGCCCTCCCGGAAAGAACAAAGGCTGTTGACGCTGCCGAAAAGGCCGCCGCTCTTATCATCATCATTCTGGAAAAAAATAACGAAGAAACCCGCCGATTCCTGTTTTCTGAACCCGGACCCCCTTTTACAGCTTTTAATCTGGAAACAAAGGAATCAAAAGCTTTTTTAAATGATATGACCCGCCTGAGCCGGACAATGAAGCTGCTTAAAAAACATCAGATCCGTATTCCCTATCCCGCGGGATTCAATCCTGAGACACTTCTGGACTGGAATCACCGTTCCGCGGCTGAAACAATATCCCGGTATCAGGAAATCACAAGAAGACAAATCATTTTTTCTCCCAGCGCCCCCTCGTCTGAAGGAGCGTTTTTCTGGAAAATACTCCTCCGGGGAGGAATACAGGGTCTAATCTATTGCTCCTAAACCTTCGAAAAAAATGGGACGATAATCAAAGTGAAGGGCTCAATATGACTGGTAACACAAAAAAATACCTGCTTTTTTTCCTGATGATTCTATTCGTCTCCGAAATCTGGGGAACGGAATATTCGGTTCAGAACCTCATAACCTCAACAGGGGCTGTCCTCCAGTGGGATTCATACCGGAAACACGGAATATTAAAAATAAAAGACAAACGAATTTCATTCATGGCTGATTCTCCCTTTTATATCAAGGATTCAGGAGAAACATTCATCTCCGATCCGCCCGTTATAAGGGAAGGGGCTGTACTGTTCACTGAATCAGCATACGACACTGTTGAGAATTATCTTTATACCGAACCAATAGAAAAGGGTAAATACCGGAGTATCGCGGCCATATTTATCGATCCGGGACATGGAGGTAAAGATCCTGGCGCCATAGGAAAGCATTCCATAAAAGGATCGGAGGCGGAGCTGAAAGAAAAAGACATTGCTCTAGCTGTTTCTCTTTCTCTCGGGAAACAGCTGAAGGAGAATTTTCCGGAAAAAAATATTGTCCTTTCCAGATCTTCCGACATTTATCTGGAATTGGAAGAAAGGACAAATATGGCCAATGCCATTCCGTTAGACCGGGAAAAACAGGAATATATGCTCTACATTTCTGTCCATGTAAACAGTACATTCAAAAAAGACGCCAGGGGATTCGAAGCATGGTACCTTCCACCGGAGGTGCATCGGGATTTGCTGGATGAAGATAAAGTAATTGGAAATAAAAAAGAACTCATTCCGATCCTGAATCTGATGAAAGAAGAAGAATACTCCATGGAGAGTGTTATTCTGGGACAGTACATCCTGAACGGTCTCGAGACCCAGATAGGCGATATCAGTCCGAACCGCGGACTCAAACAGGAATCCTGGTACGTTGTCCGTCATGCTGAAATGCCGAGTGTACTCGTAGAAATAGGCTTTCTCTCACAGCGGGATGAGTTTCTTTTATTGGGCAACAAGGATTATCAGGAAAAAATTGCTCTCGGAATGTACCACGGGATTCTCGATTTTATCCGTTATTTCGAGTCTCCTATACCATAATCCCTGTACGGGCTAGTTGACGAATGGTGGTTATTTATCTAATCTTCCCTCCATGAACAAGATTTTGAAGAGTAAACTCCTTCTCCCATCATTTCTGGGAATTATACTTATCCTTTCGATAATGCTGTATCTATTTATTCCTCCCGAACGAACCAGAAAAATTCTTTTCTTTCCGGAAACCATACAGGGCGGAATTTCCGGAGAAACCCGTCATCTCCCTAGATTTAATACAAATGAAAAATCTGTTGAAAATCTTCTATCGGAACTCCTGCTTGGACCGGTAAATATTCAGCTGTCACCTATCTTCAGCATGGATACGGAAATAAATTCTATTTTATTGATTAAAAATGAAATCTTTATCGATTTCAATATGGCAGCGGTGCTCGGAACTACTAATTCCATCCTTTCTTTCACCGAAAAGATTGAATTGGTTAAAAAGAATTTATATTTCAACTTCAGAGGAATTGATGCCGTTACCGTCACAATAGATGGACAGGTACCTTCGTTTCCGGTTTATCTGCCGCCTGGAGAAACAGGCACCAAAGATGTTAATTAATATTCAAAAAACACCTTATAAGAAAAAAATGTTTGACAAACAATACCACTTCTTTATAATTCTAGATATAAAAATCGCGTTTCGAAAAAGGAGCACATATGAAACGGTACCTAATACTTATTGGCCTTGCCATTCTCTGTGTTAGCGGTATTGGCTTTGCGGTTGAAGAGGTATTAATTGACTTCTCAACATTGGAAGCTGATTATCCCCAGGATAACCCCGTTGATGATTCAGAAACCATTTTGGATTTTTCAACGGTAGCCGGATCCCGGTTCACGGAAGAAGACAAAAACGCCATGAAAACTTCTCTTGCTATTGCTAATTGGGAAGTTAATCTTGCATCTTCATCGGGTTCCATTGAAAACATGTCTAATTCAATGGTCCGTTCCGCGCCGGTAAAGGAAGATGCCAGCAGATTTGCCGGAGAGACTGTTCTCGGAGTACGGGTACATTTTCCTACCGAACCTTTTAACTCCTGGGCGCTTATCCAGCCTCCCTTTGAAATTCCCGCTTACATGGACAAGCAGGAACTCCAGGGAGACGGCACCTTAGTCACACCTCAAGAAGAGCAGGGAAGAGGCCGGAAATTCGATAATTTCGGCGTTATAAAAAACATTGGTGTAGTCAAAAAAATCGACGTAAATGTCTACGGACTTAATTTCCCCTACGGATTCAGCATTATTCTCCAGGATTCTAATAATCAGGAACAGGAAATTTACTTTGGTGATATGCAGTTCGACGGATGGAATACTTTGACGTGGGAAAACCCAAATTACATCACCGACGTACGCCAGCGGGCTCTCAGAATGTACCCAATTTATCCTAAATCTTCTCCCATGAGAAAACTCGTCGGAATCAGGATTTACAGGGACGCCATGCACGAAGGCGGCGATTTTATCGCGTATGTCAAAGACATAAACATTACCTACGACCAGGCTATACTTCCGGGTGAATCCGATATCGACCATGAAAACCTCTGGCAGATACTTACCGCTCGCGAGCAGGCAAGGCGGAAAGCTGAGCTGGAAAGACTTGGTCAGATCCAGGTGCTTAGAACTCTTGAACAGAAGAAAATGCACCAGGAAACTGAAGAAACAACCGAAGATACCGAATAACATTCCATATAAAAAGTTTCTTGATACAACAAAGGACTGCCTTACCGGGCAGTCCTTTGTTATTACGTGAACATATCGTGAGCACTCCCAGCGTATTGCCCTCACATTACACCCGGAGTTCGTTTATCCAGACCGGACAGATACCGAGTTTAGATTAAGAAAGAGAATAGATTGAAATCCTGGTGGAAGGTATCGCAGTATTTTATTCAGATCACATAAAAACAGTAAATCCCGGTCAACTCCCTGGGTGTTTAAGAAGCGGCCATAACTTTATATAATATATAAAATTAGAACGGGTTGACCGGGAATTGCCGCAATTTTTTCGCGGAAAAACGGCAATTTCCGGTGATCCCGTTTTATGTAATTTATTTCCCGATGTACTCGGTGTGGAGAACTATTCCGGCCTTCGCGTTAAACAGATATGTATCGGTTCCTGACACTCCTAAAAGGGCGTTTCTGCCGAACGTAAACACACTGCTTTCCAAATCCAGTACGATATCCATAACCCTCGAGGGGTGAACCGTTACTTGTGTTCCCACAATTACCGAACCAAGAGAATGACGGACGGTAGACAATGTTGTATCCAGGGGAATAAAAGATTTGGTCCTGTCCTGATAGGCAAAACTCAACAGAATTGTAAAAGGTACATTCTTCTCATGAATATCCGTGTTGAATGAATACTCTTTAAAGTCGTCTACTATCCGGTGGGTGTCATCCATCGTGGTATACCGCTTATTCACCGCTTTGAGAGAGCATATGGCATTCTTGACGTAAAAACCGCCGGTAATTACATTCCGTTCCTGACTGTAATCACCGGTATCGATGATATTCCCTCCGATGGTATTTTCCGATAAAACCGAAAAGAACAGAACACCTGTCCATTCAACCCGTACAAATGTGGATATTCCCGATTTCAGCAGCGAAGATTTGGAATTGAAAAGTCCCAGGAAAGGACCAACGCCCAAAGTAAAAAATCTGTTCTGATAGCTGACTCTTGAATAGGCAAGATTACGCAGAACCGGATCAGCAGTGAATCCTGCCTCCAATTCAAGCTGAGAACCCACCTGATCCGCTCCCCAAACGGTGAATCCCCAGGGAAACTTCTTACCGGTAAAGGTTGTTTCGGTAATTGCCCGGGTATTTTTATAATCAAGATTCCCCATGTTATATGAAAAGGACAGATCCAGTCCGGAAACAGAAGAAATGGCGATGAAAAATAATATGGCCGGAACGATTAATTTTCTTATCATTTTAAAACTCCGTGCGTATTCCTATGTAGCCCTGAATCAGACCCTCGGCTTCAAAGGGTAATATTCTGCTTTTGAATTTTAAATCAAAAATGACTCCGTTTGTGGCAAGACTGTAAAAGGGAGCAACACTTATTTCAAGCTGGTTATCACTATACGGGTTAATGCGGATTGTATTTTCGATTCCGCCGCTCATTGTCTGTTCGCAGAGGTTGCCCAGGATAAACTTTGTGTTGATATCCATAGTACCCTCCTCCCCGGTGGGGGTCAGAAGGAAATATTCGGGATGCCAGAACAGAGTTAGACTGATAGTTAGTAATCCCAGATTCACCCGGGGTTCAAAAAGGAAGAAGAAGTGATTAATGTTAAATGACGGATCAACGCCCGGGTCCCAGCGGGGAATTCCTATCTGAGTAAGGAATTCTCCCCCTTTTTCGGTAGAGTAGTAGAGGAGGAGACCCATCCGGTAAAGACCGGCAGCGGAAGCGGGAAAAGAGGCTCCTATGTACGTTTCCATCTTAAACCGTTTAAAATTGAACAAACCCCTTAGATCTGCCGAAAATATCCCGGGACCGATATAACCGTCCTGATATAAGGCTGCGGAACCGTAAAACCAGTCGGTCAGTTCATTCGTTTCAAATTGCAGCCCCGTCCCGGCCGGTACATGGAGTCCTTTATAATCGGTATCGTCAGGATAATACATGTATCCGAGAAAATCGGTGGCGATAGGTTTGGTCCCGAAAATCCGCGAGAAATCTGTTCCTGAGACAACCGGACCTAATGTTCCGGTAAAATAGGTAAGATTCACCGGCAGACCAAACATGTCTCTGACGAGAACCTGAACTGATTTTAGAGATATCACACTACCCAGATAGCTCTTTATACCGTCCACTGTAGTTATACCATCCAGGGAGCCTCCGGTCAGATCTAAGCTGGATTCAGCCAGGGAAAATGAAAGTTTTCCGCCGAATTTGTATCCCCCTTCGATCAGCATATCGATATCACCGTAGGTTGAAAGGATAAAGGAACCGTCTTCTATTCTGCCGTGGGTAACCATTTCAAATTCCGGGATTGAAATGTTTGCTCCTGATGCGAGAAAGGGTACAAAGAGCATGATAAACAATAAAATAACCACTATTTTCCTTAGTCTCATTCTTTTCCGCCTTATTAGCAATTGTAGTATGGTACACCATAAAAAACAAACATCTCCTTCTATATATCGAGCAAAAAGCAGAAGACCTTGAAACCTGAAACTGAATGAAAAGGGTATTAATTTACTTGACTTATAGGTACTGAATGTATAAGACTAAAATTTATAATGAGTGATTATCTTGATCCCAACAATGAAGAATTATTGAAAGACTTCTTTTCTGAAGCTCAAATGCAGGTGGACATCCTCGAACAAAATATTCTGGTTCTGGAGAACAATCCTTCCAGCCAGGATGCCGTTGACGAGATATTCAGGGCGGCTCACACCCTGAAAGGGGCTTCCGCTACAGTTCAAATGACTGAGCTGACCGAATTCACCCATGTTCTCGAGGATACCCTGGATGAAATCAGGAGCGGCACTGTTACCGTTACTCCGCCGACTGTGGATATCCTGCTCAATTCCATTGATGTCATCAAGAATATGCTTGATGCAAGATCTTCCGGAGATGTGTTCTCGGAGGACGTTTCCGACCTAAAGGAAGATCTGAAAAACCTTACAGCAGAAAAGGCGGCTGAACCATCCTCAAAACCTCTGAAGAAGGTCCCGGAAAAAGCAGCGGCAAAGGACTCATCTGCCCCGTCAGAAAAAGCACTTACAGAATACGAAATCCTGGAAATGCAGGAAGCAGCGGAAGACAACGAAAGCATCTTTTCGGTAGCGGTTTCATTTGATGAAGCCAACCCGATGAATACCGTCGGCGGAATCCAGGTTTTTGCCGCGCTGAAAGAAGCCGGAAATATTCTTAAAACTGATCCGGAATTCGATGTACTTTACGAGGATAATTTTATTCCCCAGGTGTACTATTACCTGGCCTCTTCCGGACCCGCCGGAGATATCGAAGCCCTGCTCGATATGCCGGACGTTATTACCGGTGTGGAAGTCCGGGAGCTTGGAAAAAAGACAAAAGAAAAAAAAGCGCCGGAGAAAAAAGAATCCGAAAAGCCGGTTGAAGATCCACTGAAGGAAGAGCAAGAAAAAAAAGAAGCAGAAAAAGATAAAAAGGCGCCCCGATCCAAAGAGGAAGAGACGAAAAAACATTCTCCCGTCGGCTCGGTTCTCAGAGTCGACAGCAGAAGGATCGATAATCTTCTTAATCTGGTAAGCGAAGCCGTCATAAATAAGGCCACCTTTAATCAGGTGAACAGTCAGTTTACCGACAGTCTGATCAACCTTCAGGAAACGGAAGAAAAATTCCGCGAAAGGGTCAGACAGCTTTTTGATTCTCTGCCGGACCATCTGGAAAAAATCCAGCGGGGAAAAACCGTAAAAGAAGTCAGGAAAGAAATAAATGATCAATATAGTGATCTGGTGGACATCCTGGACCCCTTTGAAGGTCAGTTTAAGGGTGCTGTAACAAAATTCCGCACTACAACGCAGAATTTAGACCGGATTACCGGAGATATGCAGGAAGCCGTGATGAGGATTCGGATGGTTCCGATATCCCAAATCTTTTCCCGGTTTCCCCGGCTTGTACGGGATCTTTCCCGCTCGCTGCAGAAAAAGGTTAATCTCAAGATAGAAGGAGAAGACACGGAACTTGATAAATCCGTAATAGAAGATCTCTTAGATCCACTTATCCATTGTGTGAGAAATTCGATTGACCATGGTATAGAAGTTCCTTCGGAAAGAAAATCAGCCGGTAAACATGAGGTGGGAAATATTCTCCTTAAGGCAAGTAATGAGGGTAATATGATCCTCATTGAGATAT
This sequence comes from uncultured Spirochaetales bacterium, assembly GCA_964384485.1. Classification (GTDB taxonomy): domain Bacteria; phylum Spirochaetota; class Spirochaetia; order CAYLLE01; family CAYLLE01; genus CAYLLE01. The sequence goes on from CAYLLE010000004.1 coordinate 19,138, forward strand.
CCGATGACGGTAAAGGTATTGATGTGGATGCTGTTCGGAAAAAAGCGGTTGACCGCGGGTTGATCCATCCTAACAAAGCGCTTTCCGATATTGAAGCATTCAACCTTATCTTTGATCCCGGTTTCTCCACAGCCAAAAGGGTTACTGATATTTCGGGAAGGGGAGTGGGCCTTGACGTTGTCAAAAAGAAAATCGAAAAACTGAACGGAAGCGTTACAATCTGGTCCGAAAAAAATAAAGGCACCAAATTCACGATCAAAATTCCTCTGACCCTGGCTATTATTCAGGGACTTATGGTAAGAGTCGGTAAAGAGCTTTACGCGATTCCCATCACCTCTGTACTGGACAGCCACCGAATTAAACCCTCGGAGATTAAAATGATTGATAATTACGAGGTCTTTAATGTACGGGAGGATGTTATCTCCCTATTACGGTTGAACCGGCTGTTCAAGATTCCGACAGACGAACAAAAAGATTACCACTTTGTAGTGGTGGTGGGCAGCGGCGATAAAAAAATGGGGTTAATTGTAGATTCATTGATTGGAGAAGAAGATGTCGTAATCAAACCGCTCCGTGATCATTACACGAACGCCCCGGGAATCGCCGGCGCAAACATCACAGGTGACGGAACGGTTTCACTTATAATCGATGTCAGCCAGCTTCTTGATCTGAGTCTGCGGCAGGAAATTGAATACCGGCGGAAGCGGGAAGCGACGATAAAATAGCAGTAAGACGAGGAGATCATTGATGGAAACCGGGACGAGAAAGAAAAGACGACGGATGTCATACCGGGATAATGAAAACGAAAATGAACACGCGGCGATCATAGATTTTAAGATGGTAACCTTTTCTCTCGGCGGAAAAGATTACGGTATCGACATCATGAAAGTCAGCGAAATCGCAAAATTTGAGAAGTACACCTACGTTCCCAATACACTGCCTTTTGTTACCGGTGTATATAATCTGCGAAGTGATATTATCTCCCTCATCGACCTGCGCAAGATGTTTAATCTTCCCATACCTGAAAAAAACTCGGACGGGGCCGAAAACGGTTTAATTCTCCGGCTTGATAACAATATGATCGGAATCATTGTCGACTCCATCGATAAAGTAGTCGGGATCTCTTCCGAATCAATTCAGCCGCCTCATCCGATATTCGGTGATATCAATATAAAGTATATAAGCGGTGTTGTTGAAAATGACAGCCGGCTCTACATTATCCTGGACGTCGAAAAGATCTTCCAGAAAGATGAAGCACCACCTGCTCACCACGAGCCGGTAAAAGAAATTTCGGACAGTTCTCCGGCTGAACTTGGAGAACTTGAACCTTATGATTCGACGGCCCCTAGTGATCTCACTTTCGTAAAAGAGACGTTAAAAACATTTTCATCATTTTATACGACTCCAATAAATGAGCAGTGGGTAGAAGCACGGTTCAGCGAATGGTCCGAAAAGCGGCAAGAACAGAAAAGATCTGTTCAGCTGGAGAGTAAGGAAGATGGAGAAGCTTTTTTGGCACCCTTCTATTCTCCTTTTTCCGGAACTTTCTGGAACGATGAATATATTGATAAGTTTTTTTCCCTCGAAACATCAGGTTCCGCATCGAACGGGCCGGTTTTTATATGGAATCCCGGATGCGGACAGGGTTATGAGGCCTATTCTGTTACGGCAGGTTTCCTGAAAAGAAATCCCGAAGCGAAGCTGAAAGTCTGGGCAAGTGACAATGATTTGCTCGCAATTTCTAACGCTCCGAATCTTGTCATTTCCGGTGAAGGAATGCCGGATTATCTTTCTCCCTTTGTAGCTGAAAACAAAAACGGCTTTACCCTTGGCGAAGAGCTTAAGGATCGGATTCTCTTTGAATACCACGATGTACTGCATGCCAATACAGTACCGGAAGTGGATATTATACTGTGTAGAGATCTGTTATCATTTCTAAAACCTGAAGATCAGATGAAAATAATTGAAGAATTTGCTGAAAAGCTGAAATCCGGCGGGATACTGTGTATCGGAAACAATGAACAAGCCCCTCTGGAAGGTATGGAGCGGGTAAACAATAGCTCCTTTTCAGCATATCGGAAACTGTAATATTATGACCATGGAGGAGCCGAACCAATGAGAGTAGAATACATCAATCCATTCGTTGAATCCGCATACGGGGTATTAAAAGAAGTCTTAAATACAGAGGTAAACAGGGGGGAACTCTATTTAAAATCAACTTCAATGCCTGTACTCGGTGTCGCCGCTATTGTCGGACTGGCAGGGGATGTGGAAGGACGGGTTCTGATTGATATGACGAATCAAACAGCCGTAAAGATTGCTTCAAAAATGAACGGCGAAGAACTGTCTTCCCTTGATGACCTGGCCAAGGCAACGATAACTGAACTGGCCAATATGATTACCGCCCAGGCGGTAACGAAGCTGCATGACCAGGGGTTTAAATTTGATCTTACACCCCCGGCCATTTTTACCGGTGAAAATATGGAAATTTCGAACCAAGGGGTGGAAGCACTTATTGTTCCGATGGAACTGCCCCAAGGTAAAATAGAAATAAACGTAGCGATACGGGAACGGACATAGGAGGTTTCCAATTGAAATCAAAGCAAGATTTTCCAAGTATCAACGAAAGAGAACCTGAAGGGTTAAAGGAAGATGGTCAGCCGTACCGGGTGCTTGTTGTTGATGATTCCATGTTTGTTACAAAACAAATCGGGCAGATTCTCACATCAGAAGGGTTTGAAATCGTAGGAACAGCATCCGACGGGCAGGAAGGATTGGAAAAATACAAGGAATACTTTCCGAATATCGATCTTGTTACAATGGATATAACAATGCCTAAAATGGACGGAGTCACTGCTCTGGAAAAGATACTGGAATTTGATAAAAACGCCCGTGTAGTAATGATAAGTGCTTTAGGGAAACAGGATCTAGTAAAAAAGTCTCTGCTCATCGGAGCAAAGAATTATATTGTAAAACCCCTGGATAGAAAAAAGGTATTGGAGCGGGTAATCACCTCATTGAAAAAATAGGGACACAGTAAATCGAGAATTGCTGTGAACATGGGGTTGCATAATTCTCTAATTTACGGTACATAAATCTTATCCGGGCGGCTAGCTCAGTTGGTTAGAGCACTTGCTCGACACGCAAGGGGTCACTGGTTCGAATCCAGTGTCGCCCAGCTTTAAGGCGCCATTAAGGCGCCTTTTCTTTTATCGCTTCCTGAACGTATAATGAAACGGTTCGGTTTTTAAGACACAAGCCTGAAATCGAAAAAAAGGAGTGAAAATCGTATGATTGAAATTAAGCCTGTAACTTCACGGAAACAGAAAAAGGATTTCGTCATGTTTCCCTACCGCTTTTACCGGAAGATGAATTCTTTTCCCAATTGGGTCCCCCCGCTCCTAATGGATGAAAAAAAGATATTCCGGCCGGAAAAAGATCCGTTTTATCTCCATGCCGATATAAAACATTTTTTAGCATATGAAAACGGTGATGTAATCGGGCGGATTGCAGGTATTATTGACCATAATTACGTCTCATTCCACGGTGAAAAAACCGCTTTTTTCGGATTTTTTGAATGCAAAGATAATCAGGAAGCTGCCGCGGGTCTTGCAAAAGCGGCGGAAGAGTGGGCATTTAATATGGGGATGGAGAAGATGATAGGTCCGATGAATCCGAGTACCAATCACATACTGGGAGTACAGATTGACAACTTTGAAAGTCCACCGGTTATCCAGATGCCCTACAGCCCTCCGTTTTATGATTCTCTTCTGAAAGGCTGCGGATTCGAAAAAGAGAAGGATCTCTATTCATATATAATGGACACTTCCCTTCCGCTGTCCGATAAGATTGAGCGAGTTACGGAGCTGATGAAAAAGAGAAGCAAGGTTCAGCTCCGCAGAATTAACATGAAAGAATTCGATCGGCTGGGCGAAATGATCCGGGAAATCTGGAATGACGCCTGGAGTACGAACTGGGGTTTTGTCCCCTGGACCCAGGAGGAATTCAACCATTTAGCAAAAGACATGAAGCTTGTTCTTATCCCCGATTTGGTTCTGCTGGCGGAAAACGAGGATGGTGAACCGGTAGGCTTCGCGTTTCCCATTCCCGATATCAACAGAATACTAATTAAAATGAGGGGAAGGCTTTTTCCTTTCGGCATTTTCAAACTGCTCGCGGGAAAGAACAAAATCCCGCTTCTCCGTGTGGCGGCCTTCGGGGTGAAAAAAAAGTATCAGAATACCGGTCTTGACGCGCTTTTCATCCATGAACTTTATACCCGGGGAGTAAAACTTGGAATAACCGGGGCCGATTTCTCCTGGATTTTGGAAGATAATCTAAATCTGCGCAATTTACTGGAAGGATGGGGGACAACGCATTACAAAACCCATAGAATCTACGGAAAGAACCTGAACACCCTGAAAAGCGAGTAATTTATGGCTAAAATATGTTTTTTATTTCCCGGTCAGGGAGCACAGTATCCCGGTATGGGAAAGGACCTTTGGGAATCCCATGGCCGGATCAAAGAGATTTTTGAAGCAGCCTCAGATATAAGCGGCAAAGATTTAAAATCCCTGATCTTCCAGGGTGACGAATCCGAATTGAAAAAAACCGAAAACACCCAGATAGCTGTAACGGCGGTAAATATTGCCGCCGCTGAAGCATCGGTTTCGGCAGGAATGATACCTCAGGGATGCGCCGGGTTCAGCTTGGGTGAATATTCAGCACTTTATCAATCAGGAGTTCTCACCTTAACTGATGTGTTCACCCTGGTACATAAAAGGGGAGAAGTGATGCAAAAAGCCTCTCGGTCTCTGGAAAATCCTGGTATGACCGCGGTTATTGGTCTCTCCGGAGATGAAGTCGGGGAAGTCATTTCCGCGGGCGGATACAATAATGTCTTTACGGCTAATTTTAACAGTCCCATACAGACCGTTATTGCCGGAAAGGGGATCGAGCTTGACAGGATCGAAAAAGAGCTCGAAAACGCCGGGGCCATGAAGATTGTACGCCTAAAGGTTTCCGGTGCGTTTCATTCCCCCTTGATGCAGCAGGGGGCTGATGAGTTTAGGGATATTATTGCCCCGTTCCGATTTTCCGATCCGACCTTAAACCTCTATTCAAATGTTACCGGCGGAAGAATTACATCCGGAAAAGACGCAAAGGAACTATGTGTAAAGCAGATCATTTCACCAGTGTTGTGGGTTGATGAGGAACAGTCAATTATTGATGACGGCTTTGACTTTCCTGTGGAAACAGGTCCGGGAAAGGTACTCTGCGGGTTATGGAAGTCCTTTAACAAAAAAATCCGCTGCTATCCAGCTGGTTCCATGGATGACATTAACGCCGCGCTCGCAATATCAGAACAGTAAACATAGAGAAGGAGATTTTTGGTTAAATGCAGAATCGTCGTGTAGTAATTACTGGAATGGGAACGATAAATCCCTTAGGAGATACTTTAGAAGAGTATTATCATAATTTGATCGCAGGAAAATCCGGGATAAAGCGGTGGGAATCCATAGACATGACCGGTGTTGAATGTAAAGTTGGCGGTGACTTGGGAAATTACGATTTCCAAAAAAAACTTGATACTTTCCGGGATATAATTCCGGAAAGCAAGTACAAACAAATAAAGAAACTTTTCCGGTCCGCCACCTTCTCATCTAAAATGGCTGTACTTTGCGCCATGGACGCGTACAATGATGCCGGTCTGTTCGGGGCGGATTCGAATCCGTACGATACCAGCGTCATGGTGGCCGGTCACAATTTTAATTCAAACTACATCTTTGAAAACGCTAAGATTTATCTTGAGGATCCCGATTTTATCGCTCCCTTGAGCGGTGTCGAAGCCATTGATCCCAATATTCCAGCCACAATTTCGGAGGTTTTAGAAGTCCAAGGACCCACATTCACCCTCGGGGGTGCATGTGCAAGCGGTAATTTGGCTCTGCGAGCGGGATTCAGAGATATTGTCTCCGGAGAATGCGTCCGCTCAGTGGTAGCTGGCCCCCCGTTTGATGTTTCACCACCGGACATTCAGGCCTCAGTCATAATAAATGCCGTAGTTGTTAAAGAGAAATACCAGAACAATCCTGAGGGGGCTTCCCGTCCTTTTGACACGGACAGATGCGGATTTGTTTATTCCCACGGTTCCGGGACACTCATTTTAGAGGAGCTCGAATCCGCGCTCGCGAGGGGTGCTCATATCTACGGTGAAATACTCGGTGTGACGGCAAACGCGAACGCAAATCATCTGCCCATGCCCGGAGCAGCCAACCAGCAGCAGGTCATGGAGCAGGTGCTTAAAATTTCCGGTGTAAAACCCGAACAGATCGACTATGTCAACTGTCACGCAACCGGTACTCCGTCGGGTGATCTTCAGGAAATTAAAGCGGTAAAAAATACTTTTGGCAATCACACGAAGTCCCTCTATTTGAATGCTCCGAAATCGATGCTGGGGCATACCTGCTGGGCCTCCCCCCTGGTGGAAACTATCGGGGGACTGCTGCAGATGAAACACGGGAAACTGCATCCGACCATAAACATAACGGAACAGGACCCGGAGGTTGATCTCGAGATTTGTGCCAATGCACCGGTGGAACATTCAATTCAGTACATGCTCAAGAATTCCTTCGGTTTTGGGGGAATTAACTGCTGCAGTTTGATAAAACGATTTGAGGTTTAATATGAACATTTTAATAACCGGCGGATCCCGGGGAATAGGACGGAATCTTGTCTTGAAATTCGCCCGGGAAGGATACGGCTGCGCGTTCACCTATCGGGGTAACAAGGATAAAGCGGAAGAAACCATTGCCCTGGCTAAAGAGGCAGCTCCGGATAGGGTTATCCGAAGTTATGCCCTAGATTTAGGAAATTCCGGGGAGATCGAGAAAACAGTTGACACCGTTTTGGACGACTTTGGAGATATCCACTGCCTGGTCAATAATGCCGCCATGCTCAGAGATAACGCCGCGGCGTTTATGACCGACGATGAGTGGGAATCTGTAATCCGCACCAATTTATCCGGTCCGTTTTATATGATCCGGTCGCTCCTGATGAACTTTGTTTCGAACAGGATGGGAAGAATAATCAACATCTCATCACTGGCCCAGGACGGCAGCAGCGGTCAGGTCAATTACGCAGCCAGTAAAGCCGGGCTCATCGGTCTGTCCAACACCATAGCCCGGGAATACGGACCGAAAAATATTACATCGAATATCGTAGTCGTGGGATATGTCCCAACCGACATGACCAGGGACAATATGGCTCAAAGACTAAAATCTATATGGGATCAATACTGTCCTATGAAGCGGAGCGGCAAAGCATCGGAAATTTCAGGTCTGGTTCACTATCTTACAACCCCTGATGCGTCGTTTATAAACGGTGAAATTATCCATGTCTCAGGCGGTCTCACCTATGTCCCATAAAAAGGAGATGATTTAATGAACACAGTAGGAATAGAAAAAATAAATCTTTATGGAAGTTCACTTTACCTTGATCAGCGTGATTTAGCTGTAGCCCGGGGACAGGAGCCTGAAAAGGTTGTCTCCGACTTCCTTATCGAATCCCGTTCGGTTAGTCCGCCTTGGGAGGACACAGTAACAATGGGAGCAAATGCCGCGTTACCCATGCTGTCAAAACAGGATCTTGAGGACATCGGTTTGTTGGTCGTGGGAACGGAAAGTTCCCTCGATTTCGGCAAACCCGTGAGTACGAATATCCACTCCGCCCTGGGACTCCATCCGAATGTCCGGAATTTCGAGACGAAGCATGCCTGTTACAGCGGTGTAGCGGCGCTGGATACCGCAGTAAACTGGATTGCCTCCGGTCTGAACGGCGGGAGAAAGGCACTGGTCATTTCTACCGATTTCAGCAGGATGCACCTGAATACCAAAGAAGAGTTTGTACTTGGCGGTGTTGCCGCGGCGGCACTGCTCAGTGAAACCCCTAAGGTGGTTGAATATGAGACTCAAAATAAGGGGACCTGGACCACCGACGCGTATGATACATTCCGTCCCAGCGCTTTCCATGAAATCGGGAATAATGAGGTTAGCCTTTTCACCTATATGGACGCCTTAGAAGGAGCTTTTACTCATTATCAGGAGAGAACGGGCAATCAGTTTAACTTTGATAACGATTTCAGCAGATTAACTTACCATACCCCGTTCGCGGGTATGGCTTTTCAGGCCCACAGAACATTGTGTAATCTCACAAATCCGAGACCGAAAAAGGAAGTTAAAGAAGATTTTTCCCGCCGTGTTTATCCGGGACTTCGTTTTGCCCAGCGGGTAGGGGGAACCTACGGTGCAAGCAACTTCGTCGCGTTATGCGGTCATCTTTCGGGATCTGAACCGGTAAAACCAGGCAGCAGGATCGGATTTTTTGCCTACGGATCAGGGGCTATCGGAGAATTCTATTCCGGCACGGTATGTGAAGAAGCAGTAAATGCGGTGGCTTCCATGAATATTGATGACAAACTTGCATCCAGGCGTAACGTAACGGTGGATCAATACGAAATTCTCGAGCAGCTGAAAGAAGGGTACATTGAGAAATCGGATTTCATTCCGCAGAAAGAGGGATTTGAAGAAGTATACCGTTCCCATTACCAAGGCACCGGGAAATTGGTGCTGAAAGGGGTGAAGGGGTTCTACAGGACGTATGAACGGGTGTAGCTGATGGACAGGGTCATTATTTCCCGGGATTCAGGAGTATGCTACATAACCCTCAATGACGGCTCTAACGGGAACCGGCTTGACGGCCGTTTCATCAATGATATCCTTAATGGTCTTCGTGCTGCCGAATCGGACGGTTCGGTAAAAGCGGTCATGTTCCGTTCCTCGTCTCCTGTGTTTTCCCTGGGGATGAATCTGGATTTAGCTGCCAAGAAATCCGGTAAAGGAGAAACAGCTGAGACGGCAGTAAAGTCTTACGGCAGAATGCTCAGCAGGATTCGCGGTCTGGTCAAGCCGGTTTTGGCTTTGGTGGAGGGGGAGGTTAAAGCCGGCGGTGTGGGCATTGTATGTGCCTGTGACGCTGTTCTTGCGTCCGAAACGGCATCATTTGAGCTGGGGGAGGTGTTATTCGGTTTGATACCTGCCAACGTGCTGCCCTATCTCCTTTTACGGATCTCTCCGCAAAAAGCCCGGTATCTAATCATGACAGCAAAAAAAATCGACGCTGCGGAAGCCCTGGCGATCGGTTTAGCTGACGAAGTCTTTCCCGCACAAGCAGCGGAAAAGACGGTCCGGAAAAGACTAAAAAATATATGCCGGTCATCTCCGAATGCATTAGCTGAAGTGAAACAATTTACGTCTAAGCTGCTCGATTTATCTTTTCATGAACAGCTTGATCCGGCGGTAGAAAAGCTCACGGAGATGCTGAAAAACGAAGATATACTGGAAGGAATCAGGTCCTTTCAGTCGGGAAATCTGCCTGTCTGGTTCGGCAAGTTTTCACCGAAAGAACCAATTTCGCTACAACTGGAGGAAAAGGAATGAAAGAAACAATCCGTTCCGAAATGGATGAACATGGTATTGCTTATCTGTATATGGAAGACAAAGAGGGGAAAAACATTTTTTCCGACACCTTTATAGAAGGATTCATCCGGGAAATAGAACACATCGAGACTGAACTCGAACCCTCTGTGCTCATCTTAAAAGGACTTGAAGATGTATTCTGCGGAGGAGCAGAAAAGGAAGGCCTTCTTGACCTTTGCGACGGTAAAGTTGTGGTAAAAGATCTCGTCCTCTCGGAACGGCTGATAAATACTCCGTTTCCGGTCATAGCGGCTATGGAAGGACACGCAATGGGCGGAGGATTAGTTCTGGGCCTTTGCAGCGATATCATTATAATGGCCCGGGAGAGCCGATACGGAGCTGTGTTCATGACTTTAGGCTTTACCCCCGGAATGGGGACAACGACGCTTCTGCCGGGACTTGTGGGACCGTATATCGCAAATGAAATGATGTTCACCGGAAAAAGGTACCGGGGTTCCGAACTTGCCGGGAAAGGTGTACCGATCAATTATATTCTCCCGAAAAAAGAAGTTGTGACAAAAGCAGAAGATATCGCCCGTCAAATCGCTGAGCGGAATAAAAAATCGGTCTATTTACTGAAATATGCTCTTAGCGCAAAAAAGAAAAAACTGCTTGTCGACGCGCGGCTGCAGGAGGATATGATGCACCGGATTTCGTTCGGATTTTCGGAAACAAAAAAAATAATAGAAGAATTTTACGCTGGATAGAATAAGGAGTGTACCCAATGATTACGATAGATTACACCGGTAAATCCGTTCTCATAACAGGCGGCACGAAAGGGATAGGGAAAGCTGCGGCATTGAATTTCGCCAGTGCCGGAGCCAGAACGTATTTGACATACAAATGGGGATCCGCCGATGAGTCCGCCCTGTTCGATGAATTCCGTCAAACAGGAGGTCCGGAACCGGTACTGATTCAGGCTGATGTGTCTGTTGAGGAAGATACAAAAGCGCTTTTTTCAAAGATTGCTGAAACCGAAAAAAAGCTTAACGTTTTTATAAGCAATGTAGGCTTCGCTTCCACCCCTCAGAGTCTAAAAGATTATAAAAAGCGGTCTCTCTTCAAAACACTTGAATACAGTACCTGGCCGCTTATCGATTACACCCTCATGATAGAAAAAACTTTCAATGCCTATCCTGACTACATCCTGGGTATATCCAGTGACGGTCCCGATCATTTCTATAAAGGATACGACTACGTGGCGGCCTCAAAGGCGCTGCTTGAGTTCTTCTCGAAGTATCTGTCGGCCCATCTTTTTGATGAAAACTGCAAAGTTAATGTAATCCGTTTCGGTACAGTGAAAACCGAGTCCTTTGACGCGGTGTTCGGTAACGATTTTTTTGAGTATCTCAAATCGGAAGGAATATCTTCTGAGAGGATCCTGACACCAGCCGAATGCGGTAAAACAATTTTCGGAATCTGCAGCGGTTTTATGGATACCGTGAATGGACAAATAATCACCGCGGACCGGGGTATAACCTATATGGATAACACCATGAGGCGGTATCAGCGCTGGAAAGAAGAAAAGGGACAGTAGATTCTATACAAAATCTATACATTTCAGCAATTTCAGGTAATGACGATTTATGTAATTGCTGGATACAGTGCTTAGAGGTTGATAGAAGCGGCAATTTACGGTATGGTACCCTCTATACCATTAAAACTGTGCCGGATAACCGGCTGCACCATTTAGAAAGGAGTGAAAAATGACAAAACCTGAAGTCATGGAAGTAATCAAAAAAAATATCGTCGAAAATTTAGACGACATAGAAATGGATGATATTGATCCGAAAAAGTCTATGAAAGATTACGGAGCAAATAGTCTTGATATGATTGAGGTTGTCTCCTGTTCCATGCGGGAACTCAACATTAAAATTCCGAGATCGGAATTGGCAGATATTGCCACAATAGACGAACTTGCCGATAAGTTCATGGAATATGTAGAAAATTAATCAAATTGACCGAGGTGCGGAGGATATAATGTCAGATATTCTAAAATATAGCTTTGCTGATTTCCATTACAACGATAACCCTGATGTCCTGTCTCCGCCGGAAGACTTTATCAAATGGGTAAACCATCCGGCGGTTAAGAACGGTTTCAGTTTTACCGAGCAGCAGCTTCTTGCCGCACCTCGGGCACGTACCGAAATCCTGAGTAATATTGACAATCAGAAGCGGAAAATCATCAACCTTACATCGTATAATTACCTCGGTCTTTCCACTCATCCCGAGGTTATTCAGGCCGCCAAGGAAGGTCTGGATCAGTACGGGATGGGTGCATCGGGAGCTCCCATGCTGTCCGGAACCTTCGATCTGCATACCGAATTTGCCAGACGGCTGGCTGAATTCAAACAGAAAGAAGCGTGCCTGGTGTACTCAAGCGGTTACGGCGGCAACATCGGGGCCATTCAAGGAATAATGCGGAAAGGTGATATCCTGATCCTCGATGAGAAATGTCACGCCAGTCTGGTGGACGGGGGAACCCTGGCACAGGTGAAAATGCTTTTCTTTGAGCATAACAATCCCGAATCACTGGTCGCCATGCTGGAACGGGCGAAAGGAAAACGTGTTCTCGTTGTAGTGGAGGGAGTTTATTCCATGGATGGAGACCTGGTTAAACTTCCGGAGGTTGTCGAAATATGCGACCAATACGGAGCAGGACTCTATCTCGATGAAGCCCATTCAACACTGATGTTCGGCGAAAACGGTAGGGGTGTGGCGGAACATTTCGGTCTGGAAGACAAAGTCGGAGTCAGCTTTGGTACACTCAGTAAGTCTTTCGGAGGTGTAGGGGGATTTATCTGCTCAAACGCCGCTCTTATTCAATACATGAAAGGGTATTCCCATCCGTGGAACTTTTCCTGTGCCATATCACCGCCGGTTGTTGCAGGGCTTATAAAAGCACTTGAAGTTGCCACCAGGGACTCTTCTCTTCGGGATAAGCTGTGGGAAAATACAGCGTATCTTAAAAAAGGACTCACCAGTTTGAACCTCAATTTGGGAGATACCGCATCCCAGGTCATCCCGGTTATTATCGGTCCCGACGGAACCAAACTCATGTCCTTCGCGGCGGAGATGCAGAAGCGGGGACTCTTCCTTCAGCCGGTAGACTTCCCGGCCGTACCTGCCAATGCGAGGCGGTTCAGAATATCCGTTTCTTCCCAGCTGACGAAAGAAGATATGGATACTGTTCTAAATATCATCGAGGATGTAATTGTTAAAGGTTTGAAGTCCTAATGACCGATTCTTCTGAGCCTGACTATCAATCTCTTCTGAGGAAGTTTAGACGCAAGCCTCTCTTCCCGCTGGAACAGGACGACTTGTTCGTCCGGGTAGATTATTCCGGAGAAGATATAAAAAAACTAATTCCGCACCGGGATCCCTTTCTTCTGGTAGACAGAATTACCGGTCTCGATGTAACTAACCGCCGAATTATCGGAGAAAAGCACCTCTCCCCTGCATTGCCGGTATTCCAGGGGCATTTCCCGGGATATCCGGTATATCCCGGAACTCTGGAGGTGGAGATGCTCGGTCAATTAGGTCTTTGTCTCTTCCCGTTCATCCTGAGCGGTACCACGGATATCCCGGAATTTTCTGATCAGACCGCCATCCGGGCTACCCGGATTATCGGCGCGTACTATGTAGAGCCTGTTCTGCCGGATACTACCGTGACAATACTTTCACAAGGGTATGAGTATGACGGGTATTTCGGCAGAAGCATCGGCCAGGTTATATCCGGCGGCAAAGTCTGCTGTGTTGCCGCCGGCGAGGTTATTTTCCTAGAATCGTGACATAATCAATACTGCATTATGGCCGCCGAATCCGAAAGAATCGGATAAAATGTGTTTTATATTTTTATCTTCCCTCGGTTCCTTGATCACATTAAGTTCAATCTTCGGGTCCTGGTTAAACTGATTTATTGTCGGATGTATGATTCCCTTCTCGAACGCCATAATCGAAGCGATGGCTTCCACACTGCTCGACGCGGCGATAAGGTGTCCGATCATCGATTTTGTACTGTGTGCCGGACATTCGCGGATATAATCGCCGAAACTCATCTTGAGAGCCTTTGCTTCCATTTCATCACCCATAGGAGTGGAGGTGGCATGACAATTTATGAGGTCAATATCCTCCGGATTAAGCTTGGCCATATCCAAGGCCATTTTCACTGCCCGGGAGGAACCACGCGCTTCCGGATGGGGCGCAACTAAGTCATAGGCGTCGCTGGATACGCCGAAACCGGTGATCTCACAGTAGATTTTGGCACCCCTCCGTTTGGCATGTTCTAATTCTTCCAGACAAATACAGCCGCCTCCTTCTCCCATAACAAACCCGTCCCGGTCTTTATCGAACGGCCGCGACGCTGTCTCCGGGGAATCATTCCTCGTAGACAGAGCCATTATATTGCCGAACGCCGCAACACCTGGTCTGCACAGGGCTGCCTCAGCACCGCCCGCAATCATGGCATCGGCCATTCCGTTTTTGATAAGCATCCAGGCAAGAAAAATGGCATGGTTACTGGTGGCACAGGCTGAATTGACCGAAAATGTGGGAGCCTGCAGATTGTATTCCTGAGAAAGAAAGGCGGTGGATGTGTTCGGAATTGCGCTTACAATATAAAAGGGAGAAGCGCCGCTCATACCGGTGGTGTGTACTCTGGTGATATTATCAACATGAGCATTTACCCCGCCGGCACCGGTTCCGATTATCGCACCATATCGTTCCGGGGCTTTATCAACATCCAATCCTGAATCTATGATCGCCTGGGCTCCCGCTACATGACCAAAAACGATATACCGGTCGAGACGCCTCCGCATCTTCTTTGATTTGAAATACTCTGATACATCGGGTATATCAACCTCCGCCGCAATCTGAACCGAATAATCTGATAAATCGGTATTCTGAGCTATCCGAACCCCGTTTTTTCCTTTAAGGAGATTTCCCCAGAACTCTTCTACGGTATTTCCGATTGGATTTATTGTCCCAAGACCGGTTATTACAACCCGCACATCATTATTATTCATTAATTTTACCTTTCCTCTTTAAGTAGTGATAAATTTTTCCAGTATGTGGAATTGAAACGGTTATACTCGATCTTGTCAAGACATTTCTGTTGAATAGAGGAATTCCCATTTTATACCTTTTGGCAACAGAAGGGAGCATAATTCTCAGGCAAAGCCGAAAATAGATTGAATAAAATGAGAATTTCAGACTTTACATAAGTAGAAAGGGTGTATTCTAAATTGCAAATTTTGAATAGCCGTGTTTAACACCATTTCCCTTTTTATATTGAAACTTTTCCGATCCTTCCGTAATATGTGGAAAATCTAAATATAAAGGAAGTAACAAATGGCCTACTTTAAATCCTACGAAGAACCTCTAAATGCTGTGATGCAGCGGATGATATCTAAGACATCCAGGCCAAAGATATTGGAATACGGTCCCGGCGGTTCAACCAAACTGATGATGAATACTGCCCCTGAATCTGAAATATTCTGTATAGAACATAACCGAAAGTGGTATGAGCATTATAAAACCGAATTTGAGGAATTCTCCCCCAATAAACCCGATCTCCATTATATTCCGCTCAAGGAGAATTATGTAACTCTGTCGCGAGAAAAATTTGATCCCCGATCTCTTGATTTGATCTACGTGGACGGCCGGAAAAGAGTTGCCTGCCTCGACTTAGCAAAAACACTTATCAAACAGGAAGACGGAATTATCGTTCTGCATGATGCCGAGCGTCCCCGTTACCGGAAGGGACACAAGGAATGGCCTTTGGATAAGAAAATATGGGCCGGTCCGAAAGGGAGCCGGACATTGATCCTGGTTACCGACCCCAAAGATTATGAAGCACTAATCCACCTGGAGACGGAGCCTCCAAACCGGCGGTGACCAGTAATTCCCGGTCAACCCGATTGATGTAATTGTGTGCAATAAACAAATTATAAATTTAAACGCGGTTGTGATCACCGGAAATTGCCGTTTTCGGCCAGAAACGCTTTAATTGTTGTTTTAAAACCGGTCCGGTAGTCCGTCCCGGGCCGAAAACTCAACAGCTCTTCTGCCTTGGAGATATCAAAATGGAAATCATGGGTCACGTGATCAACCCGGTATTTGGTTAAGGGCGGTTCTCCTTTTATTCCGAAAAGCCGGTAGGAGTTCTCCATTACATACGCGGCAATGCCTGCGGGTAAGGGGGGAAGAGGGAAACGGATCGGATCGATACCCAGCAGAGAAGCACAGTAATACAGAATGTCTCTCCACGTTACCCATTCTCCTCCCGTAATATTGAATATTTCCCCGATACACCGGGGATTTTTCAGCGCGAGGATTACCGAATCGGCAAAATCATCCACATATACCGGACAGGTAAGCTTTTTCCCGCTGCCTATTACGGGCATGATGCCCTGGAGCATGGCATCAAACATATTATAGAATGTGGTCCTGTCTCCCGGTCCGTACACATTTCCCGGACGCAGAACCGTGGTTTGGAGATCATCCGAACCGTTTTGCACCACCATGTTTTCCGCTTCAAGTTTCGTCCGCTGATACGCCGACACCAGGGGGTAGTAGGGGCCATTCTCGGTAGAATTTCTGTGATGCCCGAAACCGTGCACGGAAATTGAACTTATGTAAATAAATCTTCCAATGGATAAACTGCCGGCCCAGCGTAAAAGATGGTCCGTAAGTTCAGCATTCGCCCTCCTGAACTCCTGCTCACTTCCCCAATCGCCCACCTTTCCGGCGGCATGAATAACCGCACCGCATCCTTTAAGGGCTTTCTCGGTATCATCTCCCTGCTCCAAAGAGGTCCGCATCACTTCATGTCCCATGGCGGAAAGCTCGGATAATTCCCGGGGCGGATTTTCCCGCCGGAATAAGCATCGGACAGTATATCCCGATTGAGCTAATTTCCAGGCAATTCTTCTTCCGATGAATCCGGATGCTCCGGTTACTGCTACCGTGTTTTCAGAGTTTTTCATACTGTTATTGAATAATTAATACTAGATCCAAGGCAAGTCCTGTCACAATGTGAAGAATAAGCCCAGGAATAATAGACCGGGTCCGGACGGTTAAATATCCGAGAAATATACCGAACGGAAGCGCCGCAAATGTTTCCGGAAAGGGATGCTGTATATGAATCAGGGCGGAAGGGATTGCCTGGAAAGAAGCAATAGCTATGGAGAATATGAAATGTTCTTCCTTTTTGAGTCCGTCAATTCTGTCAAGAATTTTAAGGAAAGGCAGAATCATTAATCCCCGGAACAGAAATTCCCAGGGAAGATAGTAGAGGAGTATGTACAAAAGAAAATGGACAGGAAGGATCCACCAGTCCCCCCGGGAAAACATCGTGCCTATGGATTTTGAATACGGATAAAATTCACCCATAGGACCCGCATACGCATTCAGAACAGCCGCTGCGGCGAAACCGCCGAGGAAAAGGAGAGCTAAGGGCCATGGTATCTTAATGCGGCTGCGGGAAAATCCCATATCTGTAAATTTATCGCCTAATATCCACATACTGAATGCAGGCACCGCTCCGAACAGCAGAAAGCTCAGGATAAAGCGGAAAATATATGAAGGCAGATCCCCCGGAAGATTTTTAAGTCCCGGAATGGAAATGGTAAATGAATACTGAAATCCCGGCGGCCGAAGATAGAGGTAAAGGATAATTACAAGCCCGGAAATTAAGAGGTAAATTAGAGGATTAAGGTGTCTAAATTTCCCGCGTTTTAGCATATTCCGGTAATTTTCCTACCTCTCTAAGGTGTCGACGATGTATCCTGCAATCTCTTCTGCGCCGTTTTGTGCCGGAAGTTTATTTAAATTCGCGGTTTTTTCATCGATTTGCTGTGTATCCTTCATTAAACCTGTTAATAGTTCCAGAAGTTTTTTCGCAGTAGGTGCGTACCATCCGTACCCGTTATTTACGATAAAATTTTTGTTGTACTCTTCACTGGGCGCGCCTATTTGAGTGATGATGAAGGGCTTTCTACTCATCACCGTCTCCATGGTATAATTTGCGCCGCACTTTCCGGCAATTACATCAGCCGCCTGCATGAGAATATGCATGTCGTTCCGGTAACCGAGAGGAATAACATCTTCGGAATTGAATCGCCGCTCTATTTTTGTAAATAATTCGGTGTTCCTTCCTGTAACAACCAGTACTTGAAAACTCGGATTGATCCGCTTTACTTCTTTAAGAAGACCTTCCAGCAGTTCCTCCGTGGAGCCTAGTCCTTCTCCGCCCTCAGAGAGGAGGAGAGTGAATTTTTCTTGATTCAGATCAAGCTTTTCACGAGCCGCCGTTTTTGAAAACCGTTCTTCCACGAATTGGGGACGGACCAGAGGATTTACCCGCTTTATTTTTTCAGGCGGGAGTCCCATATTCAAAAACGCCTTTTTAGCGTCCTCAGCCATCACAAAGGTCATGTCGGCATCACAATCCTGGAGTAGATATGCTCCTCCAAGATCGTTCCGTGTTAAAAAGAGGGGGACATCGCTTTCCATCTCCTCTCTGGCAGCCTGAAAAATGCTGCCGCACCCCCAATGGGTGGTAATAATAAGATCAGGTTTATAGCCCAGGATATAGCCTATAGCTTTAGGAATAGCTTCCTGGATAATATCATTCAAGATGGACATAGTTAAAACAGGAAGACCATCACCCAAAAGTCCAAAAGCAAAGCGGGCAAAATTAGGCTTTGAAAGCAGTGTTTTCCAGGATTGCCGGTAGTACCGGTCAAGTTTTTTGTCCTTGAATTCGTCCGCGGGCTCTAGAAAACGGAGATCCCAGTCCGGTCTAGCGATTTTGAGATAATGACCAATGGCCTGAGCACTGACGATATGGCCGGATCCCGCTAAAAAATAGGGAAGAAGTATTTTTTTTCTGTCATTTCCAGTTCTGTCTTTCTGTTTTTCCATAGCAAGTAATTTACCGATGCCTCAAAATAAAAATATGGAAGGATATTTTCGAATCAGATCAAATCTTACCGTTTTAAATGGGGACTGTCAATTCTGATCATGAACATCCAGCAATTCCCGGTCAAAGCAATACATGAATTGAATAACAATTATTCATTCCCATTCTGATTAAAAACAGAGGACAGGATTTATTACCGGCAGAAGAAAATGGACCGAGAATTGTGGAATCTCAGCCGCTGACTGCTGCTGTCATGATGTTAATTCCGATCCCTTAGCCATCAGTACCTTACCTGTCCGAACCACTTCAATAAGACCGAACGGTTTTAAAACTGTAAGCACCGAATCAAGCTTCTCACTGCTTCCGGTTACTTCAAAGGTAACCATGTTCTCTCCCACATCCACGGGATCACATTTAAACGCGGAAGCCACCTGGAGTATATCGGTCCGGTTTTCCGAGTTGCTTTCCACCTTAATAAGAGCTAACTCACGCTGAATAATATCATGACCAGTTTGGTCGGTGGCATGGATTACATCTACCAGTTTATTTAGCTGTTTCAGAATCTGCTCAAGGGTCTCTTCGTCCCCTGTGGCCACAATATTCATCCGGGAAAAGGAGGGATCATCGGTTTCAGAAACAACAAGACTGTCTATATTGAATGCCCGCCGGGCGAACACAAGAGATATCCGGATAAGTACACCCGGTTTATTGCTTACCAATAAACTTATTGTGTGTTTCCGTAAAGCTGTTTCTGTTGTCATTTTTTCGTCCTTTCTTTGGCTAAGGTTCTAGGCGGCTCCAAGATCATGTTGGCCATCGAAGCGCCGGCCGGAATCATTGGATATACATTTTCCTCTTTTTCGACTTCCACATCAATCAAACATGGTCCTTCGTTATATTCTAAAGCATTCCGGATAATCCGCTTGACGTCGGCGCTCCGTTTAATTCGGAAGCCTTTACACCCGTAACTTTCAGCAAGTTTAACAAAGTTCGGATTTCCTTCCAGATCGACACCGGAGAGCCGGTTGTCATAAAACATGCTTTGCCACTGACGAACCATTCCGAGATAATGGTTGTTTATAACCACTATTTTAAGCGGAAGTTTATGGATTACTGCGGTGGCAAGTTCATTTAATGTCATCTGGAATCCGCCGTCGCCAACTATCGCAATAACCAGTTTTTCCGGATTGGCGAACTGGGCGCCGATTGCAGCAGGCAGTCCAAAACCCATCGTTCCGGCTCCACCGGAAGAAAGCCAGTGAAAGCGGTGATCCACCAGGTAGTATTGGGCAGCCCACATTTGATGCTGTCCTACATCCGTCGCGACCACGGCTTTACCCTCACTCTGTTTGAATAATTCATCAATAACATGCTGGGGTTTCAATTTTCCGCCTTTTCGGTACCTTAAGGGGTATTCCCGTTTCCATCGGTTAATCTGCTTTACCCAGTCTTCGGTATCGGTAGATTTGATGTAGGTGAGCAGTTTCTCAACCACGAGTTTTGCATCTCCGATAACCGCCGTGTTCACTTTCACGGTCTTATTGATCTCCGAATCATCAATATCAATATGAATTTTAATCGCATTTGGACAGAATTTCTTAATATCACCGACAATCCGGTCATCCCAGCGTGATCCGATGGACATTATCAGATCGCAGTTATTAATCGCCATATTGGCATAGGCTGTTCCGTGCATTCCCGGCATTCCCAGACTAAGCGGATGTGTTTCCGGGAAGCACCCTTTTCCAAGAAGGGTATTCGCTACCGGTATCTGGAACCGTTCGGCAAGGTAGGAAACCGGCTTTTCCGCCCCGGAAAGAACGGCACCGTGACCGACCAAGAGCACCGGCCTTTTGGCGTTCTCTAAAAGCTGCGCGGCTTTTTCTATAGCCCCCGGATCTCCCTCTTTCGGAATCCTGTAACCGGGAAGATGAAAGTCTTCGCGATAATCAGGCTCAATGAGAGCACTGGAGACATCTTTCGGAACATCGATTAAGACTGGTCCGGGCCGTCCTGTTTTCGCGAGATGGAATGCTTCTTTAACGATGCGGGGAGTTTCTTCCGGATTTTTTATAAGATAGGAGTGCTTGACCAGAGGGAAGGATATCCCTGAAACATCGGCTTCCTGGAATGTATCGAGCCCCAAATTCGCTGTAGCCTGCTGTCCGCAGAATATTACCATGGGGATTGAATCCATGTGAGCCGTAAGGATACCCGTTATTGTATTGGTTGCTCCGGGTCCGGAAGTTACCATAACAACGGCGGTTTTTCCCGACGAACGGGCATATCCGTCGGCCATGTGAGTCGCCCCCTGTTCATGCCTGGTAAGCACCAGTTTTACGGACGAGTCCACCAAAGCATCGTAAATAGGAATGGCACTGCCTCCGGGAATCCCGAAAATAAAATCAATACCCTCCTGATTGATAATATCCACAATAACTTGTGCACCCGTTCTCAATTTTGCTGACATCACATGCCCCCTAATAAAGTTAAAAATACAGATTATGTATAGCTTCTATGGAGACATTTGTCAATATAATGCATCGAAATTTTACGGGTTTCTATTTTTATTTTAAAAAAGCAGCAATTATTCGTAAAAATATTGCTGCTTTTCCAGATAATCAGGATTTTTTAATCATTATTTGTGTTATTTTCAGGAGCTTCCTGTACATCGATGATTTCTACAGCAAAATTCAAATCTTGCCCTGCCAAAGGATGGTTGGTATCTATCTCGAGGGTCACATTTTCTTCACCGATCGCTATTATTTCTACAGGCAAAGGTCCCATCTGAGATTCCGTGACCAACTGCAAGCCGACTTCCGGTTCGATCTCTTTCGGAAGCTTGCTTTTTGGTATTTCCTGCTGTATAACAGCTTCTTCAGAGTACTCCCCGTATGCTTTATCGACCGGCACAAAGATTTCTTTGCTTTCACCTGCCTTCATTCCCAGTAAACCCTCTTCAAAACCAGGAATTAATGCATCCCCGCCATAGGTAATCGTTAAAGGCTCCCGGCCTTCCCAATCGGTAGAATCGAAAACTGTGCCGTCTTCCGTTGTGCCCGTATATTCTAGTGTTATGATTCTGCCCGTCTCTATGGACAAATCGCTGGTGCTCTGCAGATCAGGTTCAGAGCCGACGGCTGTTTCACCCTCTATCTCTGCTGTACCAGTTTCGTTAGCTTCATTTTGATTACAAGCCCCTATGGTTAAAATAATTGCTGAAATGAATAAAACATATAATAAACGTTTCATTAGATCCTCTCTTGTATTGATTTTTCTGTTTTCCGGCGTATACCGCGGGGTATAAGCGGAAATGGTTGGTATTTGATTTAATCCTACACGAAAAAAAGATTTTGCACTACCCGGAAAAACACTTAAAGGCAACAAAATTCGCACATCACGATTAATGCCGAAGGGCCCGGTAATTTACATAAATTGACATAAAAAGCCATACAGAATAGGTTACCTTCATGATTTCATCATCCGGAGCGATAGATACCAGGCTGACTCTGGGAGCTGTTATGAAGATATGGCTTCCTCTTGTTTTTATGTGGCTCATAATGGGAGTGGAGCAGCCGGTAATTGCCGCGGTGATCGCGAGAATGCCTGACCCGGAATTGAATTTAGCAGTTTTCGGAATTGCCTTTTCACTTGCGCTGGTTATTGAAAGTCCGATTATCCAGCTCCTCGCTGCCGGGACAGCCCTCTCGGGAACAAAAACAGGATACAGGAAGATTCTCGCTTTCACCCACCTTCTAAGCATCTCCCTGACCGCGATTCACGCGTTGATTGCCGTAACTCCGCTTTTTTCTATCCTAATGAGGCATATAATACAAATTCCTGAAGAACTCATTGAACCATCGAGACGGGCCTTCATCGCTCTGCTGCCCTGGTCCGCGTCTATTGCCTACCGGCGACTCTGGCAGGGAGTCCTCATCAAGCACAAAAAGACGGTATATATTCCCGCTACGATGATTATTAGACTTGGAGCTACTTCGATTGTTCTGTTCACTGGATTTTTTATGAAAGATACAGCCGGTTCATTAATAGGCGCGCTGTCGTTAACCGCCGGAGTGGCAGGAGGAGCGGTATCAGCCGGTCTTTTTTCCAGAAACACGATAAAGCAAATCCCCTTATCGGACAATCACGAAACGGCGGAAGTGTCCTGGAAATACCTTTTCCGGTTTTATACACCCCTTGCTCTCACTTCCTTTATTGTTCTTTCCGCCCGCCCGATTCTGACATTTGGAATAGCCCAGGCACCTGAACCAATATCAAGCCTGGCTGTCTGGCCGGTGATCACCGCATTCCTGTTTCTCTTTCATTCCATAGCCCTTTCCTATCAGGAATTGGTAATTGCATTATTAAAAAACAGGCAGGGATACGGAGTACTTAAAAAGTTTAGGAATTACCTATCCCTCAGTCTCGGTATCCTCTATCTTCTGGCTGTTTTAACCCCGTTCAGGAGGTTCTGGTTCACCGGATTATCCGGTCTGCCGGAACACTTATACGGATTTGTGACCGTACCTGTCATCATCCTTATCCCTTTTGCTTCCATATTCTCTTTCATTTCATGGTACCGGGGTCTCCACGTCTGGATGGACCGGACTATCGAAATAACCAGGGCAATACTGGTAAATATCGTGATTTTGCTGGGACTGTTGTTTACAGGAGCGTTTCTCGTCCCGGTACCCGGTGTCGTTACTGCTACCGCCGCATATGTGCTTTCCGTTGCCGGTGAAGCAGTGTATTTTTATCTAAGGAAACCGGAAAACAGCATAATAAAGAAACTGAGCTAAAGGCTCTGAAGAAAAGAGATCACTTCCGCTTCAATGTAATCAGGTGTTGATGCCGATGAAACCACCATGACCTTTTTCCAGTCCTTAAACGGGAACTGCCTTATCCGAAGGTCATCAACGGAATGTATAAAATAGACCTTACCGGCTTGTTTTAATGTATTGTACAGCCGTTTAGCATTGGAAGATATTTCATCACCTATCACAAACGCAGCATCCGCGGATGCCTGCAGGTTGAGGGCTTCCTTCTCCTTCCGTACGGTAATATCACAGATGGAATCATACACCGTCACCGATGCCTGTTCTAAGCTCTCCGCAAGAAAATGCCGGACATCATCAAATAGTTTTCTGTCCGCTGTTGTCTGTGAAATAAGCAAAACCTTTCCCTGGTCCAGTGTATCAATCTGATCCTGAAGTTCCGAAACTGATTCTACTACAATCCCGTCAGATGCATAACTTTTCAATCCGCGGACCTCAGGATGATCCTTCTTTCCGGTTATTATTACGAAAAATCCACGGGCGGAATGCTCAGCAATTATATTTTGAATCTTCTTTACCTTACCGCAGGTACAATCGAGAATGGCTATTTTTTCCGCGAGTCTGGTTTCGAGTTCTTTCGGTATTCCATGGGTCCGTATGACAGCATGGCTGTCCGGCGGAATTTCATCTACCGATTGAACGGTGTGTATTCCCTGTGTTTCAAGGCTTTCAATGTAATTTCGGTTATGAATCAGATGTCCCAAAATATAGATGGGTTTAACGGTTTGTTTTTTCAAAGCGAATAGTTTTGTCTGAGCACGTTTTACTCCGGGACAAAACCCTGTCAAATTTGGGACAATGATGTCCATCTATCTTCTCCCTGCTGCTGCTTGCTATATATTGTTGCTATAATATAGCATCCGCATTATAACATAAATAAGACAGAAAGTTTTTCGGGGGGTGTAATGATTCGAGGGGTGATTTTAGACATGGACGGGGTTCTGCTCGATTCTGAAGAGTTTATTGCCGAAGCCGCCATCAAAATGTTCAAAGAAAAAGGGAAAGATGTTAAACGTGAGGACTTTAAACCGTTTATCGGGGCAGGGGAAGACCGGTACCTTCAGGGAGCGGCAGAAAAATACAATGTAACGCTGGATTTAGACCGTGATAAGGCGCGTACATACGAAATTTACGGAGAATTAATAAAAGGTAGACTGGACCCGCTTCCGGGTGTGAATTATTTTGTCCGGAAATGCAAGGAAAACGGATTAAAACTCGGATTGGCCACAAGTGCGGACAGGATAAAAATGGAAGCTAATCTCCATGAAATAAATTTGCCGGAAGATACTTTTGATGTTGTAATAACCGGGCTTGATGTTATCCGGAAAAAGCCTTATCCGGATATCTATCTGCGGAGCGCTGTGCTGATGGGGCTTTCACCCACCCAATGTCTGGTAGTGGAAGACGCGGTCAACGGAGTTGAAGCAGCGAAGAAAGCAGGCGCCCGGTGTCTCGGGCTTACCACCAGTTTTAAAGCGGAAGAACTGCATGAGGCAGACTGGATTGCTCCTGATCTGGCTCAGTTTCCGGAGGAAGCACTCACCTGGTAATGGCAATTCCCGGCGATTCAAGAATACGCACTTATAAGTTTTTCCTTGCAAATATTGATCGCAGGTAATTGCTCAATTGGCGACTTGCGCTTTTAAATTGCGGCATAAAGAGAGAAAATAAGAATGTATTCTTAGGTCATCGGTGAGTTCCGGATGAAATGTGGCGGAAAGAATGTTTCTGTACCGGATGAACACCGGATTTCCCTCGAATTCCCCCAGCACTTCCACCTCCGGATCAAGGATTGCTTTGATAATGGGAGCCCGGATAAATACACTCCGGACCGGTTCTTCTCCGAGCACGGGCATGGAAATATCGGTTTCAAAACTTTCAATCTGCCTTCCGTAAGCATTCCGCGATACTTTTACCGGAAGAACACCGATTCGGTACTGACTGCTCGACTCGATTTCACGGGACAGGATGATAGTCCCCGCGCAGGTTCCGAAAACCGGAAAACCGGAATTGATTTTCTGCTCCAAAGGTTCGGAAAGCCCGAAACGGCACAGCAGCTTTCCAATTGTTGTACTTTCGCCGCCGGGTATGATCAGACCGGAAACTCCTTCCAGCTCGGCACTATCACGAACAGCCGCGGGGGAGGCCCCGGAAGCACGGATCATATCCATGTGTTTCCGGAAATCCCCCTGAAGTGTGAGTACTCCAATTTTCATTCAGCTTTTTACCACCCTCTGCCGGCTATCCGCTTGTCGGCATCAAGATCGTCTACATTGATGCCGACCATAGGTTCTCCAAGATCTTCGGAAATCTCAGCGAGTTTTGCCGGATCATTGTAATAGGTAACAGATTCTACGATCGCTTTCGCCCGCCGTTCAGGATTTCCTGACTTAAAAATGCCGGAACCCACAAACACAGCTTCAGCACCAAGCTGCATCATAAGAGCCGCGTCCGCGGGAGTTGCAATTCCGCCGGCCGAGAAGTTCGGAACGGGAAGTTTACCGGTTTCGGCGATTTCCACAAGAAGATCATAGGGCGCACCGAGATTTTTTGCCTCGCTCATAAGTTCTTCTTTTGCCATGGTTGTCAGCTTCCGAATTCCGTCCATTACATTGCGCATGTGTCTGACCGCTTCGATAACGTCACCGGTACCGGCTTCACCTTTTGTTCTGATCATTGCGGCGCCTTCCCCTATACGGCGGAGAGCTTCACCGAGATCCCGGCATCCGCAGACAAAAGGAACCTTGAAATCATCCTTTTTCACGTGGAAACGGTCATCCGCGGGAGTAAGCACTTCACTTTCGTCGATAAAATCCACTCCCATGGACTCTAAAATACGCGCTTCCATAAAATGACCGATCCGGCATTTTGCCATAACCGGTACCGTAACCGCCGATTGTATTGCTTTTATGATAACCGGATCGGACATTCTTGCCACACCGCCCTGTACCCGGATATCCGCCGGAACCCGCTCGAGGGCCATAACTGCCGCGGCTCCCGCTTCTTCCGCTATTTTTGCCTGTTCAGGAGTGGTCACATCCATAATCACTCCGCCTTTGAGCATTTCTGCAAGACCGACTTTGTTGCGCCACGTTGCTTTTTGTCGTTGAGACCACATTGTATCACTCATAATATTCCTCTTATTGGTATGTATAGACCTAGGATAATACCACAGAAGGCATTTCTCGGTGAATACCTTTTGAAAAATCGTATTGGTTGCACCCCTTATTATTCTTCCGTTATACTTGAAATGTGGAAATAAGGGAAGAATTAGAATTGTCAATTGCAGAAAATAGCCTGCTGGATATGCACAGCTTGCTGAATGTGTTGAACATCGTCAACTATGAACTTTTTGAGCTTAGCGAAGGGTTGGGCAATCCGGAATCTCTCGAAAAAGTCATGAACGGTATAAAGATATTTGCGCATAAATTAAGGGATCGAAACGAGGCACTTAATCAGATAGAGAATGTGGAAAATTTCATTCAAAACATATTAACCGCAATGGATGAAATAAGCTCAGGCAGAAACACCGAAGAGATACGGCGGATTACAAATACAAAGAAAAACCTGGACCTGGTTTTTTCGGTCTTGAACGTCCGGGCTAGAGAAATTGCTGCACGGGCGGACAACCCCCACGCATGGGTTATGCATGATATAAACCAGCTGAAAAAGAATTTTTTACAGGTTTTTAAAGCGATTGAACAAAACGCCCGGGGCAGATACCGCATTGTCGATAATATTGCCTGTTATGAACATGGAGACTACTTCCTAAGCCTGCGGATTGATTCGGTGAACGGAAGCACCGTCTATATACCGGCAGTTTTTCAGGATGTAATACGCGATCTTATCGCTAATGCCCGTAAATACACCCCGCCGGGAGGAAAAATCATCGCAGGTTTCTACCAAGGAGAAAAAGAGATTCGATTCGTGGTGATGGACAACGGGAGAGGTATCCCTGAAAAAGAGATTCCGAAATTAATAGAATTCGGCTCCCGGGGATCAAATGTACAGGACCGTCCCACCCGGGGCGGAGGATTCGGCTTAACGAAAGCCTACTACGTCACAAAAAAACACAACGGCCGGATGTGGATCGAAAACAGGAAACCCAAAGGCACCCGTATAGAGATAAGAATCCCGCTCCCGTAAACCTTGTCTGGTGTACTATTTAAAGTGAGATATGGTATTATTTATACATGCAGGAAATTGCCCGGAATATCCGGAATATCACAGAAGAGATCGGCAGGATCTGCGGCAGATGCGGCCGGCATCTCTCTGAAATAAAGATTATGGGTGTAACCAAAACAAGAAGCCGGGAAGCGGTTATGGCAGCATATCAAGCGGGACTGCGGCTATTCGGTGAAAACAAGATCCAGGAAGCGAAAGAAAAATTCACTGAACATCTTCCCGATGACGCTGAACTCCATTTCATCGGACATCTACAGCGAAACAAGGCCAAAGAGGTCCCCGGATTTTATACCATGGTACAGTCTGTCGATTCCCTGCGGTTAATTTCAGAATTAGACAAACGGTGTGCACAGGCAGGTACCAAACTGCCGGTACTGCTGGAGTACAATGTTTCCGGTGAAGAATCCAAATTCGGGTTTCAAAATCCTGATGATCTATTTAAAGGCGCCGGTGCCGCAATGGAGGCCTCACACCTGGAACTGCGGGGACTGATGACCGTGGGTATTTTTACCGAGGATAAAAATACTGTACGGAAAGGATTCAGACTCCTCCGTAAGCATTACTTACGCCTGCAGGAACAGTACCCGGAAGCAAAAATCGATACGCTTTCCATGGGTATGAGTTCCGATTACGCGGCCGCAATAGAAGAAGGGTCAACTCTGGTACGGATAGGTACAGCCATTTTCGGTCCCCGGAGGTACACATGAAGCGTGCACTCACCGCCGTTCTTATACTGACATTATTCGGGATTTCAGCTGGGTATGCCCAGGAGGAACCGATACCGTATGAACCGGATGAGTTTCCTCAATGGTCCCGGGATTTACGGCGTGCGGAAATTGTGGCGGTTGGAGTTTTTCCAATTGCGTTCTTTATATCGAATTTAACCTACGGCATAGCCCGGTTCGCGATTAATGGCTTCGACAGCGCCTACGCGCCGTGGTTTTTCGCGCCTCCGGACGCGCCTTCTCTGACCCGTCCGGAAAAAACCGGTCTTTTACTGACGAGTATCGGAATATCTCTTACCATCTCGCTTGTCGACCTCCTTTTAAAAGACTCCGGACAGGAATCCGAAGAAGATCAATAGGATATGCCGCGACAAATAACCCGCTGGTCTGCAAATCTCGTCCCCCAAACTACAGTGCGCGCGGATAAATATATCTCCGAGCATCATAAACTAATGACCAGAAGCCAGCTTAAAAATCGGCTGGTCTATATAAAGATTAATGGGCGGCCGGCTAAACTTTCAACCGCACTGAACCCGGGCGATCATATTGAACTCTGTTACGAAGAGGAGACGGAAATCCGCCTGGAGGGGGAAAACATCGTCTTAGATGTTCTCTACGAAGATGATGCCGTTATCACCGTAAACAAACCCCAGGGAATGGTTGTGCATCCCGCGAAAGGCCATAGAACCGGTACACTTGTACAGGCTCTTCTTTACCGGTGCGGTATTCTGCCCGGTGGAGACCACAGCTCCGGAGTAAGGCCGGGTATTGTACACCGACTGGATAAAGATACATCCGGAGTCATAATAGCCGCAAAAACCCCGGATGCACTGGATTATTTGGCAAAACAGTTTAAAGACCGGTCAACCGAAAAACGGTACACAGCCTTAGTAAAAGGTGAAATCCGCCCGGCAGCCGGGGAAATAACATCATTTTTAGGGAGAGATCCCCGGCACAGGAAACGGTTTGCCGAAGTTGAACGGGGAGGGAAGGAATCGGTTACGCGCTACCGTACACTCCGGCGGTTTAACGGCTATACACTCCTGCAGTTATCACCTAAAACCGGCCGAACCCACCAGCTCAGGGTGCACCTCTCCAGCAGGGGAAATCCGATTTTGGGGGATCCGGTGTATGCAAGGAAAGATCCGGCTTTTCCTGAAGCCGGCCTCATGCTCCATTCGTACTATTTAAGAATAGGAGTACCCGGCGGAATTACAAAGATTTTCCGGGCTCCCCTGCCGGAACATTTCCGCTCTATAATAGGAAAACTTAAACAACAGCGCTGATTATGACCCCTCAATTATTTCTTTATTTATCCGCTGTTCAATTTCAATAGTTGTGGGAGGGCCGTTCCCGGGCAGAACGATAAGTTTTTTTTCTTTGGTAAGTATTTTATTTCTAAGGTTCTGAATCGTAACGGAACGGTTGAATGAACTGTAGGTGTTACCCACCAGTCCGGCGGAAAGGGCATACCCGGTGAAAAGCTGATTGCCGATATGAAATACAACCGATTCGTTCGATTCTCCGGAGACAAAGTAACAGTTTACAGTAAAGTTGGCAGCCGTGAACTCGGTATCTTCCGAGAGCCGGGTAGCGGGAAAATCGAAGACGTGTGATTTAGCGGAAAACAATTCAGCGTCATACACTTTCTTTATTGTCTTTATACCGTGAAATGCGTGATCCGGTTCGTGGGTCAGCAGAATAGCACGGATGTAATAACCATGGGCTTCGATAAGTTCCAGCAGGGCAACGTCGAAGGCTGAAGGGTCAATCACCAAAGCATCGCCGGGTTCACCCGGACCGACCACATAGGTATTTGAAAATCCTGTCGACGTAAAATGATAAAATACTTTCACTGCTCACACTTCCCTCTGAAAAATAGCTTCTTCAAAATTAGAATACTTAAAGGTTACATCATCCCTCGAAGCATAAGTGAAATTCGTCCGCTTAAGGTTGCAGTCCACAAACCGGACTCCCACCAGCCGGGAGTTTACAAAACGGGAATCATAAAGATCTGAGTCGCTGAAATCACAATCAATACACACCGTTCCCGCAAAATTGCTCTTTATTAAATCTGAGTTTTTGAACGTTGTGCCCGAAAGCTCTGACCCGGCAAAAACCGAAAAGTGCATCGATATTTCCTGAAAATCACAGGTGTGAAACAGTCCGAAATCCATGAATACAAATTGAAAGATACACTTCTTAAAAGAGGCTTCATTAAATTTCACGTGAGAAAAAAGACAATGCCGTATTTCCTTCCCGGAAAAATCGACGCCGGAAAGATCGGTGAAAGAAAAATTGAGCTGTTTGAGGAGGTTATTCCGGTTTATATGCTCTTTAACAGAATTTTGGTACTGCCCTTGATCGGGATGATGAATAAAACAGGTATCAGCAAAACTGACTGCATAATTGCTGCAGTCATCCACACTACAGGAACAGAAATTAACCATGAATCGATTATATATTACCTTGCCAAAGGTGAAAAGAACCGTTTACAATACAGTCATGGCTGGATGTTATAAATGCGGATACAAACTTCCGGATCACACTAAAATATACAGAACAACGCTCTGTCCGAATTGTGACGCCGATCTGAAAGTCTGTCTAAATTGCATCTTTTTTGATCCCGCTTCCCACTGGCAATGCAGGGAAACAATATCAGAACAGGTTAAAGACAAAGAAAAAGCGAACTTCTGTGACTATTTTTCCCCGCGGGAAAACCGGGGAGGACCTGGCGCGGAACGACAGAAAAAAGATGATGCCCGGAATAAGTTCAACGACCTCTTCGGTGAATGACGAACGGGGAATTGCCTTTTTCGATTCCGGGGTAGGCGGACTTCCGTACTTCGAGACAGCCGCGAGACTACTACCGTCGGAGTCCTTCCTCTACCTTTGTGACCGGGAAAATTTTCCCTACGGCGGAAGGCCGGCCGAAGAAATCTGCGCTTTTACCGAAAAAGCGGTCCATCTCCTATTAGAAAAGAAGAACCCCAAAATCATCGTGATAGCCTGTAATACCGCTACGGTAGTTGCCCTGGCGCACCTGCGGCGTACCTTCTCTGTCCCTTTTGTCGGAGTAGTTCCCGCGGTTAAACCCGCGGCGCTGCAATCAATAAATAAAAAGATCGGAATACTTGCGACGGCACGCACTGTTCAAGACAAATATCTGCAGCGTCTCATAACCGATTTTGCTGCCGACTGTACTACAGTGCTCCTGCCCGGGAACGAACTTGTGGAGTACGTTGAATACTGCTTCTTCGATGACCCTTCCGCAGAAACAGTGAATGTTTTAAATTCCACCGCTTCAGCGTTTAACCAAGCCGGGGTCGATTCGGTTGTACTCGGCTGTACCCATTTTATCTATATTATTAATGAACTGAAGAAGCGGCTCAACCCGCAGATAAAAATAATAGATTCCAGGGAGGGCGTAGCCAGACAGCTTGTGCGGGTATTGGGGCAAGACCGGTCATCCGGAAAAATGAAGCAGCGCGAGATGTATCACACGGGGAAAGAAGAGGACGCGGACGGTCTCACCCGGTTTTCCGATCAATTCGGTCTGGTTTTTAGGGGTAAAATATAATGATGCACGGTACTGTACTTTGGAGTATGAATAACATCTTTTCGGTAAGAACCGGGGCGGAGAGTCTGGAATGCAGATTAAAAGGCAAAAGACTAGAAGGAGAAGATGTTTATAACCCTCTGGCGCCGGGAGATCTGGTAGAGCTGACCCGGGACGGCAGCAGCGGTGGACTTATCCACCGCAGGCTTCCGAGAAAAAACAGTTTTCAAAGGTGGAATCGCAAAAAGCAGTCTCTCCAGACAATGGCGGCCAATGTCGATATTCTCCTGATTATCTCTTCACTTAAGAGTCCGCCCTTTAGACCCCGTTTCTTAGACCGAATTCTGATATCCGCCCGGTGGAACCAGATAGAACCAGTGATCGTGGTAAATAAAGCGGATTTCCCCATGGAACTTCATGACAGGGACAGAATCGAAGATTATGATAATAAACATAGCGTTATAATATGTTCCGCGAAGACCGGCCGGGGAATAGAAGACGTGAAAAATGTCCTCAACCATAAGAGGGCCGTCCTTATAGGACAGTCCGGGGCGGGAAAATCATCCATAATCAACAGGCTGAATCCTGAGCTTAATCTCCGGACCGGCGGGATATCGGAGAAGTACAACAGGGGGAAACATACAACGAATTATGCAGTTCTTCTTGAGTGGCAGAAGGGTTCTGAAATAATCGACACACCGGGAATTAGAGAAATTGATCTGAACGGAATCCCCGACGAAAACATCCGGGACGGTTTCGCCGAATTCGCCGCCCATTCGGAGAAATGCGGCTTTTCCACTTGTTCCCACATTCATGAACCAGACTGCGCCGTTCGCGGTCTGGTTGAAGATGGACTAATTCACCCGGACCGGTACCAAAGTTATATCAACATCATTGCAGAAAGATCGGGGCGTTGAATAAAATCCCCTCATTAGGATAAACTTCCCTATGCGCAAAATCAGATTTATCATTATTCCCTTAGTAATTTTCTTTCTGTCCGGCTGTCTCAACCTTGATACTGAGATTACCATTGAGCCGGACGGGTCCGGAACCTTGCGGCTGGAATACCGGATTTCCAGAATGATCGCCGACCTTAGAAAGACCGGAAACGAGACGGGACCGATACCGCTGCCGGTGGAAGAAGAGGATTTCCGGAATGCGGTTCAAACTGTATCCGGTATATCCCTGGACGGATATTCCAGAGCGGAAGATGAAGACCAAATTACAATTTCCGCATCTCTGAATTTTGACAGCATAGAAGCTTTGAATACATTTTACAGTATGTCCGGGAATCAGACCGTGACCCTTCTGGGCGAAGGAGATTCGGTTGTATTCACCCTGGCGGTATATAATGGTGCCGACGAACCGTTGGATGAAGAAACTGCTGCTTTAATTGATTCTTTCTTCTCCGATTATTATATTTCCTTCAAAATTAACACCCCGTCTCCGGTTATATCGGTAACCCCGGGGAGTATCGGCGAGTCTGAGAATCAGGCGGTTTTTTCCGAGTCTGTAGCGGCCCTTATAAAAAAGGGAGAAGCCGTGGATTGGACTGTTTCATGGTAGAGCTGTAAAATGTCTAACCAGATATTAAGAATATAAATAACTATACCAGATTATAAATCGTGAATGGTATTGACCAGGATTAGCTGATGTCTGACAGAAGAATTAAAAAGTTTGATGAATCACTCAAAAAAATGTTTGATGAAATAGATGACTACCTCGAAGACTCCTACGGTAATCTCTACCCGCTCCATCCGGCCAGACCCGATCGGGGAAAAACTTCGAACAAGGAACATGACGGACTTTTCAATATCGGGGCAAGTTTTTCCGCCGGGTTCGGTTCCCGGCTGGGAAGAGGCTATATTGTGGATGTGCATATGGTTACCCTGCATCAAGTGCCGGATGACATACGCAGACAGATTGAAGATGATGTAGTCAGGCAGATATCCAGAAAGCTTCCCGCTTTTTTCCCCGACAGGGACCTGGATGTTGAAAAAGACGGTACCGTGTTTAAGATTTATGAAAAGGGAAAATAAAAACAGCCGATCCTCTTGCATCCGCCGATAATTCAAACTACCATATTTATAGGAGGAGCTTGAGACAAGTACTCCGCGGGAAGAACAATAGTTGCAATAAATGGACCATTTGTTTACACTTGGTCTAAATTTTTCGTACCCCTTGAAGGTGAGGATAACATATGGATGTACAGTTAAAAGAACTTATAGAAACAATAAAAAAAGAAGGTGTAGAAAACGCGGAAGAGCAGTCCGCTCAAATAATAAAGAGTGCTGAAGAAAAGACTCGGAAAATAATTCAGGAAGCAGAAGATAAAGCCGCGGCCATAATCAAGTCGGCCCGTAAAGAAGCCGCGAAAACAGAAATGACAGGAAAAGCCTCCCTCAAACAGGCAGGACGGGATTTGATTCTGGATGTTCAGGACCGTCTCAAGTCTATATTTTCCGGTATTGTTGAACATGAAACAGCCGGTCACTTTGACGGAGAGACCCTGAAGAGTACAATCGAAGCGGTTGTTAAGGGATGGGCAAAGGATGAAAAATCCGATTTAACCGTTCTTCTACCGCAAGAATCACTTAAATCACTGGAAGAAAGTTTCTTTTCAAAACTCTCTGCCGAATTGCGGAGCGGAGTGGAAGTTAAGCCCTTTCCCAATATCAAAGCCGGATTCCGGGTTTCCGAAAAAGACGGCAGCGCTTACTACGATTTTTCCGCTGAAAGTGTAGCGGAGGTTCTGGCAAAATATCTAAACGACCGTCTCGGAACCGTATTAACCGATTCGGAAAACCGGCAAGAATCATAGGAGGCTGCCCCTTGAGCCGTTATTATTACGCAGTCTCCACACTTTCCATGCTGAGTATTGATTCACCGCCTCAGGATATTGAATCATTTCTCGAATTTTTGAAGGGAAGATGTTCCGGTTCCGATTACGATCTGCTGCTCAGCGCGTCCCTTGTTCCTCATCCGGAAAAAAGATCAAAAAATTCCGTACTGAGAGAATGGCAGGATTGGGAAGCTGCCCTGCGGAACAGTTTAACCCTTGCCCGGGCTCCCGTGCTGGACGCTGATCCGGCCGAACACCTTAGGGGCATGGAACCACCGGGGGGATCCCGTACTGAGCTGTACGAGGTAGAACCTGCTGTTCAGGAATCCATGTCCGGGAATAATCCGAAAGCGGTGGAAGAAAGTTTAGACCGGAAGAGATGGGGTAAACTGGATGAACTGGAAAACGGCCATTTTTTTGATATCGAAAAGTTAATCATATACTACCTAAAACTGCAGCTTTTAGAGAGGAAAAATAAATTTACGCGTGACCGGGGTAAAGAAAATTTTAACGAAATTTATCAAGCGATTACTGAAAGCATCGAAGATTTTCCTAACCGGAATGTTATTGAATAAGAGGTAAAACGATGAACGGTACTGATAAGGCTAAGGGTACGGTCCTTGGTGTAAATGGAAATATGGTCACCGCGGTAGTTGACGGTCATGTCTCCCTCAACGAGGTGGGATATGTCATTATCGGTGAAGGAGACCAGCAGAAAAGACTTAAGTCGGAAGTAATCCGTATCCGTAATAACCGTGTGGATATGCAGGTTTTCGAGATGACCCGGGGTATCGGAGTAGGGAACCCGGTGGATTTTTCCGAGGAGCTCCTGGCGGTTGAACTGGGACCGGGTCTGTTAGGGCAGGTATATGACGGTCTGCAGAACCCTCTGCCCGAACTCGCGGCGGAGTGCGGCTTTTTTCTGGAACGGGGAATTTACCTGAATGCCCTTTCCCGGGAAAAAAGGTGGAAGTTCACACCGCAAGCCAAAACCGGTGACGCGGTCACAGCTGGAGACACTCTCGGAACCGTACCGGAAGGAATTTTTAATCATCAGATTATGGTGCCGTTCAGTAACACCGTAACATACACAGTTAAATCAATCGCGTCGGAAAACGAATACACCGTTACCGATACCATAGCGGTTCTTAAAGATGAAGATGGAAACGAAACCGAAGTGACCATGAAGTTTGAATGGCCGGTAAAAAGGGCCATAACCGCTTATGAAGAAAGACTTCGCCCCGTGGATCCCATGGTAACCAAGATACGTATTATCGACACATTTCTTCCGGTGGCCCTGGGCGGTACCTACTGTATTCCCGGACCCTTCGGAGCAGGGAAAACCGTTCTGCAGCAGGTCACCAGCCGGAATGCGGAGGTTGATGTTGTGATAATCGCTGCCTGCGGAGAGCGGGCGGGAGAGGTTGTGGAAACTCTGAAGGAATTTCCTGAACTGCTCGATCCCCGGACCGGCCGGACCCTT
The DNA here is from genome assembly GCA_964384485.1 of uncultured Spirochaetales bacterium. Taxonomy (GTDB): domain Bacteria; phylum Spirochaetota; class Spirochaetia; order CAYLLE01; family CAYLLE01; genus CAYLLE01. The sequence continues at coordinate 55,226 of CAYLLE010000004.1, forward strand.
ATGGAACGGACGGTTATCATCTGCAACACCAGTTCCATGCCGGTAGCTGCCCGGGAAGCATCGGTGTACACCGCGGTTACAATCGCGGAATACTACCGGCAGATGGGTCTCAATACCCTGCTCCTTGCCGATTCAACCTCCCGGTGGGCACAGGCTATGCGTGAAATGTCGGGACGCCTGGAAGAGATTCCCGGCGAGGAAGCATTTCCAGCTTATCTGGAATCGGTTATCGCGAGTTTTTACGAACGGGCGGGACTTGTCCGGCTCAGAAACGGATCGAAAGGATCCGTAACCATCGGCGGTACGGTAAGTCCCGCGGGTGGTAACTTTGAAGAACCGGTTACCCAGGCAACCCTGAAGGTTGTCGGCGCTTTTCACGGACTTTCCCGTGACCGGTCAGATGCAAGAAAGTATCCGGCTATCCATCCCTTGGAAAGCTGGAGTAAATATCCCGGTTCAGTCAGAACATCGAAAACAGAATACGGAAGAGACATTCTGTTTAAAGGGAATGAAGTAGACCAGATGATGAAAGTTGTGGGAGAAGAAGGAACAAGTCTGGAAGATTTCATCATCTTTTTAAAGGGTGATTTTTTGGATGCCGTCTATCTCCAGCAGAACTCATTTGACCCCATTGACGCGGCGGTAAGTACGGAACGGCAGCAGCGGGTATACGATATCCTGTTCCGTATCTTAAGCGCGGAACTTGATCTCCAGACAAAACAGGAAGCCCGGGGATTCTTTAATCAGCTGAGACAGAAATTTCTCGATTACAACGGATCGGAATGGGGCTCGGAATCATACAAAGAGAACGAAAAAGGTATCTTGGAACTCCTTGAATCGAAAAAAACCGGAATTGACCGCCGGGCAAAAGAAATACTTGGGACGGAAGACGGAGTGGAAGAATGAGAAAAGTTTACAGTAAGATAGAATCCATAGCCGGAAACGTAATAACGGTTTCGGCTGATGATGTAAAATATGGAGATCTGGCCATGCTGAGGTCTCGCTACGGCACATCCCTGGCTGAGGTGATCCGGCTATTCGAGAACCGGGTGTCCCTTCAGGTTTTTACCGGCGGACGCGGGGTATCGACCGGAGACGAGGTGGAATTTCTCGGCCACCCAATGCAGGTTTCGTTTTCCGACAATCTGCTTGGACGCATCTTTGACGGTTCCGGCAGACCCCGGGACAACGGACCCGAACTTACTGATGATCTCATAAATATCGGCGGACCCTCGGTTAATCCGGCAAAGCGGATTATCCCCCGGAACATGATCCGAACCGGTATTCCAATGATCGACATTTTCAATTCGCTTGTGGAATCCCAAAAACTGCCGATTTTTTCGGTCTCGGGTGAACCGTACAACCCCCTTCTATCTAGGATTGCTCTGCAGGCCGAAGTTGACATGATTATTCTAGGCGGTATCGGATTAAAATACGACGACTATCTCTTTTTCCGGGATACCCTGGAAGAGGGCGGAGCGCTCAGCAGAACCATCTTTTTCGTGCATACCGCCTCCGATCCTATCGTGGAAAGTCTCCTGGTACCGGATATATCTCTCGCGGTGGCTGAACGTTTTGCCCTGAATGGAAAGAAAGTACTGGTCCTCCTTACCGATATGACCAACTTCTCCGATGCCCTAAAAGAAATCGCCATTACAATGGAACAGGTCCCCTCAAACCGGGGTTATCCCGGCGACCTCTACAGTCAGCTGGCCTCCCGGTACGAGAAGGCTGTGGACTTTGAAGGCGCGGGATCGATAACGATTCTCGCGGTCACAACCATGCCGGGGGATGATGTAACCCACCCGGTTCCTGATAACACCGGATATATAACCGAAGGGCAATACTACCTTAGAAACGGCCGCATTGAACCCTTCGGCTCACTTTCCAGACTAAAGCAGATGGTAAACAAAGATACCAGACCGGACCACCGGCCTATTATGGACGGGATGATCCGGCTTTATGCCGCGTACCGTGAATCTCTTGAAAAGAAGGCTATGGGGTTCCGGATGTCCGATTGGGACAACAAGCTGCTTAAATACGGAGAGATATTCGAAAACGATATGATGGATTTATCGGTGAATATTCCCCTTGAAGAAGCTCTTGACCGGGGCTGGCGGATACTCGCCGAATGCTTTACCCCTGAAGAAACCGGTCTTCGGACAGAACTGATCCGTCAATTCTGGCCGAAACGGGAGGAAGTGGAACAGTAACCAATGGCTAAGGTAAAACTCACCAAGAATGAACTGAAAAAACAGAAAGATTCTCTAAAACGGTTCGAGCGGTACCTGCCCACACTGATGCTGAAAAAACAGCAGCTCCAGATGATGATCCGTCAGGTGGAAGCGGCAGTAGTAAAAAAGCAGGCGGAGCGGGATAAAACGTACAGCGAGATTTCTCAATGGATAGAAGTATTTGGTGAGGAATCGGATCTGGACGCGATGATCCGGGTAAAATCGGTGGAAATCGATACCGGGAATATCGCCGGGATTGATATTCCCGTATTCAAGCATATAGAATTTGAAGATGTCACATACGATCTGTACTACACGCCGCCGTGGATAGACAAAGCTGTCCTGGAGCTTCAGAAGCTTATTACCCAGGATATTGAAATACATATTTTAAGGAAACAGCAGGATCTTTTGAATGAAGAACTCCGTATAACAAGCCAGCGGGTCAACTTGTTCGAAAAGGTAAAGATACCGGAGACAAAAGATAACATTAAAAAAATTCAAATCTACCTCGGTGACCAGCAGACAGCAGCCGTTGTCCGGGGGAAGATCGCGAAGAACAGTTTAGTTGAGGTGGGCGGTCAATGATTGAACGGATGAAAAAAATATCCCTTCTCACGCTGGAAAGCCGGCGGGAAGATACATTACATAAATTAAAGAAAGCGGGGGTTCTTCATATCAGTACGAAAAGGTATGAACATCCTTCAATTGAAAATCTTGAAGAGAAAAGAGCCGTTCTCCAAAAAGCGCATAACAAACTTTCAGAATACGAGTCCGATTCCGAACCAGCCGGTCCCCCGGCTAAAAACCGGGAACAAATTGTTGAGCACGCCATTGACGCGGCTCATGAAATCCTCGATATATCCGATAAAACCCGGGAGATCCAGGAAGAGACCGAGCGTCTTCAGCGGGAACAGAGCAGAATAGAACCCTGGGGTAATTTTGATCCCGCGGAAATTGACGCGCTGCATCGAAAGGGTATTTCGATCAGGCTTTACACAACATCTCCAGCCGCATTTCAGAATATCCCTCATACGGCAAAGATCATCCCCATCAGCTCGACAAAAAACCTGGTGCGGTTTGCTGCCGTGTCTTTGAACGACAGTGCCATTCCCGATCTCCAGGAGGAGCAGCTCGGGGAAAAGAGTCTTGCCCGGATACGGGCGGAAATTGAAGAGAAGAAATCCGCTGTAATCAAACTGAATAATGAATTGCAGGGAAAGAAGAAAAGAGAATCCCTTTTAGAACGGGGAATCGAGATTCTGGATGATCTTATTGAATATAACCAGATCCGGGAAGGCATGCGTCAGGATGGAATACTTGTATACCTGATCGGTTTCGCGCCTGAATCCCGGGTGGATAAAATCAGGAATGAAGCTGCGGCAAACGGCTGGGCTGTCCTCATTGAAAATCCCGGTCCTGAAGATCCTGTTCCCACAAAGATCAGAAACAAACCTTTTGTCCGGATTATCCAGCCGGTGTTTGATCTTCTCGGGACTGTTCCGGGATACCGGGAATATGACATCAGTTTCTTTTTTCTCCTTTTTTTTACGGTGTTCTTCGCGATGATCATCGGAGACGGGGGTTACGGGGCTGTACTTCTATCCGGAGGCATTTTCTTCTCTAATAAGTCAAAGAAAAAAACGGGAAAAATATCCGACGGTCTGATCCTTCTCAATCTTCTCAGTTTTGCCACTATCGTCTGGGGAGCCATTACCGGAACCTGGTTCGGATACGCCCCAATAGCTCAAACCGAGCCGTTTTCCTGGTTTGTGATCCCGGAAATGTACAGTTTTAATCCAAGGAGCGCCGAATTTATCCAGTTCATCTGTTTTGTTATCGGTACCGTCCATCTGACAATATCCCATCTCTGGAACTTTTTTGATCAGATTAAAAAGCATCCAAGGATAAAGGCTTTTGCTCAGCTTGGATGGCTGGCCATGCTCCTGGGTCTGTATTACTTGGTCCTGAATCTGGTCCTCAGTCCCGAAAAATACCCATTACCCGACTTTTCACCGTGGCTTATCGGAGGAGGGCTGGTTTTCATCATTGTATTTTCCGAACAGGAGGGAAACTTCTTTAAGGGAATACTCCGGGGGGCCGCCGGGATCATTACTACCCTTCTGGACGGAATCGGCACTTTTTCGGATATCATATCCTATATACGGCTTTTCGCAGTAGGACTCGCCTCGGTAGAAATCGCGAAAAGTTTTAATACCATGGCTTCCGGATTCGGAAACGGAGCGGGAGCTGTCGCGGCCTCGGTGGCTGTGCTGCTCCTCGGTCATTCCCTGAACCTGGCAATGGGTGCATTATCGGTAATTGTCCATGGTGTAAGATTGAATATGCTTGAGTTTTCAGGACACCTGGGAATGGAATGGACAGGAGTTCCATATGATCCGTTCCGCGAAAAAGAAACAGAAGAAGAACAAAATAGTTCGTTAAACCGCGAAGTGGTTGAAACGGTATAAATATACAAAACAGTAAGGAGCAAAAAACATGAATATTGGTATGATAGGTGTTGGAGCCGCTTTAGCATTCGCGGCTATAGGATCCGCCCTAGGGGCAGGGTCAGCAGGTATGGCTGCTGTAGGAGCATGGAAAAAGTGTTTTGTTCAGAACCGTCCCGCCCCGTTTATGCTGATCGCGTTTGTCGGCGCTCCGCTGACACAGACGATCTACGGTTTTATTCTCATGCAGGCCTTAAGCGGAGCGGCGGAGACAGCCGATCCGGGGCTTATTTTCGGTGCCGGTATCCTCGGCGGGATTGCCATGGGATTTTCTGCATGGTTCCAGGGAAAGGCAGGCGCTGTGGCGTCAGACGCGTTAGCTGAAACAGGAGAAGGTTTCGGTAACTTCATCATGGTTCTGGGTTTGGTAGAAACTGTAGCATTGTTTGTTATGGTATTCCTCCTTGGAGTTGTGTAGAAGCGCATTAATGATACGGCGCAGATTATCACGGAAAGTCAATGTCGGGGGAATTCCTGTAGGCGGGGATTCCCCTGTCTCTGTTCAGACCATGTGGAAAATGCCGCTGACCGATGAAAAGGCGGCGGTTCTCCGCAAGATTAATCATCTAAAGTTAATCGGATGTGAAATTCTCCGGTTTGCTGTGCCGGATATGGAAAGTGCTGAAATTCTTGGTCAGTTATCCGCAGAATCACCGATCCCCCTGGTCGCGGATATTCATTTTGACCATCGTCTTGCCCTGCGCTGCCTGGATTATCCAATAGGCAAAATCAGAATCAATCCGGGTAATATCGGATCACCCCGGAAGGTACGGGAAGTATTTCTCAAAGCCGCCGAAAAGGGGATACCGGTACGCATAGGTGTCAATGCTGGTTCTCTTCCGAAGGACCTGCATGAGCTCCCTGACAGAGCGGAAGCTATGGTTAAAGCGGCGGAACGCGAATTGGAACGGATAGCCGAAATCGATTTCACCGGTATAATAATCTCATTAAAATCCTCCGATATTAATACCACGGTACGGGCAAACGAGCTGTTTGTCGCCCGGTTCGATTTTCCGCTTCATTTAGGGGTAACAGAGGCGGGTCCGGTGATTCCCGGTATTGTAAAACACAGCATAGCTTTCGCGGAGCTTTTCGCGAAGGGAATCGGCGACACCATCCGGGTCTCCCTGTCCGGCTCAATGGAGGAAGAGATACAGGCCGGAAAAGAGATCCTAAGGAGTACTGGTATTCGCACCGGCGGTGTTACCGTGATATCATGTCCCAGGTGCGGCCGGAAGGGATTTGATGTTACAGGATTTCTTGAGAGCCTGGGTGATCTATTCCAGCGGACCGAAAAACCGCTTACCGTTGCGGTGATGGGATGTGAGGTGAACGGGCCGGGAGAAGCAAGAGAAGCCGATATCGGCATCACCGGAAGCGGTAACTCCGTAGTCATTTTCCGGAAGGGCATGGTGATAAAAAGAACGGATACCCGGAAAGCCCGGGAAGATTTTATAAAGGCCTTTGAAGAGTTGTTATGAACAAGATTTTCGGTATAATTCTGATATTTTCCGCCGTCCTGCTGCCCCTGCCGGTACTAGAATCACAGGAAACAGCAGAAAATGATCATCCGGCATGGCTCTACTATGAGAAAGGGAACGCCGCGTTTGAAGAAAAGGACTTAGGCAGAGCCCTTAAACTCTACCGGCAAGCCATGAGCGCCGACCGGTACTATCCCGAAGCGGAAGCAGGCATGGCCCGTGTGTTTCAGGCCACCGGTGAATATGAGCTGGCCATCATGTATTACAACCGGGCGCTGAACCAGGAGCGCTCACTGTATGTGCTTGAGGAAAAATATGACATCCTCTACCGGCTGTCGGAAATATATCGGCTTTTAGAACGGTGGAAAGATTACGAGGAAACCCTGCTTCGTATCACCGATGACCAGGCTTTGTTTTCTTCTCCGGAGAATGAATACCGGAATCTGCGGGAAGCGATGTTCCGGATACTTGATGAAGAAGGACTCAACCAGCTTCTGATTCTGTACCGGATCGAAGGAATGCACACCTTCCGCGCCCACACGGAGTTAGGGGATTTTTATCTCCACACCGGCAGGAATAAGCGGGCAAAGGATCATTTGACATTCGCCGTGGTAATGCTGATAAGCCGTTCTATCGAGGCTGTAAAGCGGTTCGAAATTGAGTATCCCTATACAACAATGCAGGACTTTATTGATACCGCGTTTTTTCACGATCATATACAGGAATTCTGCGTGAACAACGGTTTGTTCAAAAACCTATACTATCTTGGGACCGCCATGTACGGATTAGGCGATCAGCAGATCAGCAGGCAGATTTGGGAAATAGTGGCAGCGTATCCGGAATCCCGATGGAATGAACGGGCCCGGGAACAGCTGGAAAATCCTTCTCAGGCTCCCGTTACAATCAGCTACTGAAATAGAATATTACTTCCCCCCCCTTGCAAATTCGCCCCAAAAGAGAGTACTTTTTGAGCTAAAGTACCACACGACATAAGGACTAGACAAAAATTCTATGAAGAAAATCATTATAAAGGGCGCCAGGGAGCATAATCTAAAAAATATCGACATTGAATTGCCCAGAGATGAGTTAATCGTCATTTCCGGATTGAGCGGTTCAGGAAAATCATCCCTGGCATTCGATACCATTTTCGCGGAAGGGCAGCGCCGGTATGTGGAATCCCTTTCCGCTTACGCGCGCCAGTTCCTGGGGCGTATGGATAAACCGGATCTAGATTACATTGAAGGCCTTTCGCCGGCCATCTCAATAGAACAGAAAACTACCCATCGGAATCCCCGGTCCACCGTGGGAACTGTTACCGAAATTTATGATTATTACCGACTACTCTACGCACGAATCGGTATTCCCCATTGCCCCTCATGCGGTCAGGTAATCCAGGAACAAGCCTTGGATCAGATTATCGACCGGCTTTTAGATTATCCGGAAGGAACACGCATGACCATCCTGTCACCGGTAGTGCAGGGGAAAAAAGGGGAACATCAAAAAATCCTGGAAGACGCTAAACGAAGCGGTTTTGTCCGTGCCAGAGTTGACGGAACGGTACAGCTCATAGAAGAGATCGGGATTATGGACAAGAAAAAGAAGCATGATATAGAGATTATAGTCGATAGGTTGAAAATGGCCGGAGGACAGCGGGACAGAATCGCGGAAGCGGTGGAAACCGCAACCGAAGTAGCTGATGGAAGGCTTATTGTCAGTGCCGGCATGGACGGGCATGATGAGGAGCAGCTTTTTTCGCTGAAGAGCGCCTGTCCCCAGTGCGGATTCAGTCTCCCGGAAATGCAGCCCCGTCTGTTTTCGTTTAATAACCCCTACGGTGCCTGTCCGGAATGTTCCGGATTGGGAATGACCCTGGAATTCGATCCTGACCTCGTTATTCCCGATCCCAGGCTTTCCTTTAATAAGGGAGGTATAAAACCGTATAACCCCAAAGCGGCCTGGTACCGAAGCATTTTCGAATCCTTAGCCCGGCACTACCGGTTCAGTCTGGACACACCTCTCAAAGATCTGTCCGACGAAACAATTAATGCGCTTCTGTACGGAACCTCCGAGGATATTGACATAACGTATGTAAACCGGAAAAAGACAGGAAAGTTTGAGTACCAGACCAGGTTCAGAGGTGTCCTGAATGACCTTAAACGGAGATACCTGGAATCAACCTCGGAAGGGGTTAAAACCTGGCTGGAAGGGTTTATGGGCCAAAGAGACTGCCGAAAATGCGGGGGGAAACGTCTCCGGGACGAAAGTCTTTCGGTTACCGTAAAGGATAAAAATATCCACGAGCTAACTATGCTTTCTGTTGATGATTCCCTGAAATTCTTCAATTCACTTACTCTGAGTGAAACCGAAACACATATCGCCCGGCAGATAGTAAAGGAGATCACCTCGCGGCTCACCTTCATGAAAAGCGTGGGTCTCGAATACCTGACCCTGGAGCGGAAAGCAGGGACTCTCTCAGGCGGAGAAGCCCAGCGTATCCGGCTGGCTACCCAAATTGGTTCTTCCCTTGTGGGAGTTCTCTATATTCTGGACGAGCCCACAATCGGTCTTCATCAGCGGGATAACGACCGTCTGATAGAAACTTTGGAACATCTCCGGGACCTCGGAAACACCCTGATCATTGTGGAACATGACGAACAGACTCTCCGGCGCGCGGATTATATCGTCGATTTAGGTCCCGGCGCGGGTGTACACGGGGGCAGTGTTGTAGCCCATGGTAAGCTGGAAGATATATTGGAGAATAAAAACAGTCTAACCGGACAGTACCTCAGGGGAGATCTGAAGATAGAACATCGGGAGAAAAGAAGGGAAGGAAACGGCAGCTTCCTGACTATCACCGGTGCCCGGGAACACAATCTGAAAAACATCGATGCCACATTTCCCCTGGGAGTTCTGACGGTGATTACCGGAGTTTCGGGATCCGGAAAATCAACCCTTCTGAGTGATTTACTCTATCCCTCTCTGGCGAATGAACTCACCAGGGGACACAAACAAACCGGGACCTACGATTCCATTTCCGGCATCGAAAATTTAGACAAGGTCATTAATATTGATCAGTCTCCCATCGGCCGCACCCCCCGGTCTAATCCTGCTACGTATGTGGGGCTGTTTACCCCGATACGGGATCTTTTCTCAAACCTTCCCGAATCCAGGAGCAGAGGATACAAACCCGGCCGGTTTTCCTTCAATGTTAAAGGGGGAAGGTGTGAGAACTGCAGGGGAGAAGGTACAATAAAGATCGAAATGCACTTCCTTCCGGATGTCTACATCACCTGTGATGTCTGTAAAGGACGGCGGTTCAATAAGGAAACCCTGGAGATCCGGTACAAAGGAAAAAACATCCATGATGTACTGGAGATGACAGTGGAGGAAGGGTGCGATTTCTTTTCGAATATTCCGGCGGCATCGAAGAAACTGGAAACCCTTCGTGCCGTGGGTCTGGATTATATTAAACTTGGGCAATCCGCGCTAACATTATCCGGAGGCGAGGCCCAGCGGGTGAAACTTTCGCTGGAATTATCCAAGCGGAGCACGGGAAAAACATTTTACATCCTCGATGAGCCGACCACCGGTCTTCATTTCGCGGACGTAAAAAAGCTGATGGAAGTACTCCAGCTAATCGTGGAGAACGGCAATACTGTGGTATTAATAGAACATAACCTTGATGTGATTGCCCAGGCAGACTACATCATAGATTTAGGACCTGAAGGGGGAGATAAAGGTGGTCAAGTGGTTGCGAAAGGTACTCCGGAACAGATCATGAAGGCAAAATCTTCCTATACCGGTCATTACCTTAAAGAATTTTTCAAAACACAGAGGTAACATGACTGGCCGGCGCGGATTCTTATTATCTCTGTTCTTATTTTTCGGCACATCCGTATTAACCTATGCTCAGGAGCAGGCTGAACCCGCTGAACCCGCTATAGATGTGGAGCAGGAAGCTGCCGTTCCCGAAGAATCTGAGGAGAATGGAACGGACTTGGAAGATAATGCCGAAGAACTGGAGCGGAATACAATCATCCTTGACATAAATACAGCGCGGTACGATGAATTGGTAGAGTGGGCTGAAACGCTCGAACTTTCAAGCTTGGGCAGTAAGGGAGAAATCAAAAAGCGGCTCTACAATTATTACGGAATTCCTAACGAGGAAAGGGAACCGGAAGCAGCTCCGCCTTCAAAGCGTAAAAGAACAATCACCATCGAGTCCGCCCGGCGTACAGAATACATTAGCCGAGAAGAAGGTGACGCCATTGTCCGTCTTCTCGGAGATATAAACCTGACAATAAACGATCCTGCAGAGAATGTTACCCATACCATACAGGCCGATGAACTAATCTTCAATCAGGAACGCAAAACGGTGACAGCCGTTGGTTCGGTCTATTACGTTCTGGACCGGGGAGACTCTTCGGAAATATTCTCGGGGGAGAGTCTTACCTTCCATATTGATTCATGGGAAGGGGTTTTTTTAGGCGGTACAAGTACCCGGGAACGAACCATCGAAGGAGACCCCCTGACCTTCAAATTTTCGGGTATGACAATTTCCCGGTCAGAGCAGGATGTTATCGTGGTAGAGGAGGGGACAATCACCTCCTCGGAAGCTGATCCGCCGAATTACCGGATAAAAGCCGATAAAATTTGGATTATCGGACCCGGCGAGTGGGGGCTCAGAAATGCGCTTCTCTACGTGGGAAGGGTTCCTGTTTTGTATTTCCCGTTCTTCTTTAAACCCGGAGATAAACTTTTTTTTAATCCCGCTGTAGGAAGCAGAACCAGGGAAGGCAACTTTATTCAGACCACAACTTATTTGATAGGTGAAAAAAAGGAAGAAACCAGTCCATTCTCATTTCTGCAGGCCACAGAGACGGACACCGAGGTGGAAAAGGAGATACAGGGACTGTTTCTTACGGATACGGATATTCCAAAGGCTAAGACTGGAAATACCGGTTATATCAAAATTATGGCCGATTATTACACCCGTCTCGGTTTCTTTTCCGGCATTCAGGGATCTTTTCCCAAATTAGGAAATTTTCAAAATCTGAATTTCCTCGGGAGCATCGGGTTCAGCAGAAATATCTACGTTCAGGGCAGCTCTTTTTCACCGTTTTGGGAAGATGAAGTAGGTCTGCTCCATTCATACTGGGCAAAATCAAATCTTTTCGGTATATCCCTCCCGTTCAGGTTCGGTATCGATACGTCGGTAAAACTTACAGCGAAAACATTTACCGCTTTAGGCGAGTTCGAACTGCTGTCCGATCCGTTTTTTTATCGTGATTATCTGAACAGAAGTGAAGAGATGGATTGGGCGAAGATCCTGGGAGTGGATACCGGGGAAGGGACCTCTCGGGGAATAACAAGAAGGTTCCTCTGGAGACTGGAAGGAAACTATAATCCAAAACTTCAGAACCTGAATCCTTATATCACCTCCTTTACATTAAAGAAATTCAGCACCTCCCTATCCTGGTATTCAAGGCAGATCCCGGATTCACTTCTTCCTTCATATATTGCCGATGCATCGGACCATCCGGGAGAACGCTTTTTTTATCCCGATCTGATAGTTTTCCCGAGCCTTGAACTCGGAGTTACCGGAACCCTTCTGCGGCTTCCGCGGAAGCTCCCGATTCTGAACCTTCGGTCCCGGGGTAAAAAAGATACCGAAAATGAGCTTATTTTACCGTGGGAAAGTCCGGAAGAGAAACGGAAACTCGGCTCCGATGAAGAAGAAAAAGAACCTGAGTTCATTCTGCCGGGATTAAGACCGGCACCCGGAACATCACTCCTGCCTGTCTCGCCTTCATTCTCGCTCTCCTATAACCTCTATCCGTCCTTGACTCTGGAGAGCAGGACTTTTTCTTCAAAATGGCAGGAGCCCGATGATGTGGATTTCGAAACAGAATACAGCCTATTCAATACCAGAAACAACGGATCGCTCCGATATACCTACAACCGCCCGCTTTTTTCTCTAACCGGATCGTTTCAAGCCGCGGGTCAATACCGTACGGTCCTCTACGCCTCTCCCGATATGGAGGAAAACAGTCTGAATTCACTCCGGAACCGCACTTACTCCTATTCCAACTTCAGATTCCTCCATGGCCTGAATCTCAGCCTTAAGCCGCTGTACGCTTTTGAAAACCTCCGGAATTCGGCGTTATCCTATCAGCTTACCACCATCCTTTACGAGCGGACTTTCGACTCGGTTACAGCAGAAATGTCTCCGGTATACGGAAATAATTTTATCGCCTGGAATAAAGAGATGATAACTAATCATGCCGTATCCGCCGATTTGAAACTTGATATTCGGGATAATCAGCAGTCGTTCAAGATTACGGCCAAACTGCCTCCTTTAGATCCCTCCTTTTCCGGTGTGCTGAGCGGAAGAACTCCGTTTTTAACGGGAACACTTTCGAGCGGGTTTTCAAAACCTGAAGACGAATGGCTGCCCGATCCGCTTTCCGGCTCTCTTGTCTTAAAGCCGGGAGAAAATTTCACTTTAACCGAAAATATCTTGTATAACATTAATAAAAATCAGATGGAGAACAGCACCACATCACTTTCCCTCTATTTTACCCGGTTCAATTTTACCATGAAGAATATCCGGGGTTTTTCATTTGATCAGAACCAGCCGGGATGGGTACAAGATGCTGAAGAACGGTTCCAGCCGGTTTCAAGCTCATTTCTCCTGAATTATTCTCCTGAAATAAAGCCGGTCTGGAAAAACCGTATTAAGCTGGACGGATCGGTAAAAACTGAAATCAAAGCTAATTTTCTGAAATTCACCGAGAGTTCTCTAACTTTCGGACTTACCTTCAGCATCTCGATTCATAAGTTCCTTGATTTATCACTCTACACCCAATCCGCAAACCAATCGGTATACCGGTATATACCGGCTCTATCCGAAAAAGTGGGACTTCCATGGAAAAATCCTCTCGTAGATCTGCTGAAATCATTCAATTATTTTGATAATACCCACAGATATGAATCGTCTTTCAATATTCAGAAAATCGGAGTCAAAGTTGTCCATTATTTGGGCGACTGGAACCTTACCATTAATTATTCCGGTCAGCCGAAACTGCAGAACCTTTCTGACGGACGAAGGGGATATAAATGGGTGCGCTTTTTCTCGCTCCTGGTTCAGTGGAAACCGATCCCCGAAATCAAACGGGATTTAAAGATACAGGAAGGAGAAATAAATTTTTAGAACTGATTGACTTTCGCCGCATATTTTTATTACTGTTTATGGTACTTCAAAAATCTTGATACAAGGAAAAGGTAGCAGATATTTCGACAATAGTACTGGAAAACAATAAACTCTTATCAGAAATATGCGGTGTCAACGATATTAATCTTAAATCCATTGAATCATTGGCAGGCGCGGAAATAAATTCCCGGGGTAATGAACTTTTTATCGAGGGAGAAAATCCTGAGAGCATAGATCTGATTACTTCGATTATTGACGAGCTTAAAAATATAGCAAAACAGGGAAAATCACCAAATCCTGAAATAATCAAAGAGATTTACCACTCGATTACAAAAGAAGACGGTAAAAATCTTTCTCTATTCCGGGATACATATATCTCGATCCCAAACGGCTTTTCCCGGGTATATCCCCGGAGCATTCAGCAGGCTAAATATATGGAGGGAATGCGGGAATACGAGATGTCATTCTGCACCGGTCCCGCCGGAACAGGAAAAACATTTATCGCCGTGGCTCACGCACTCGAAGAAGTTCTCTCCCGAAAACGGCGTAAACTCGTCCTGACCCGCCCGGTAGTGGAGGCGGGAGAAAATCTGGGATTCCTTCCAGGCGATCTCGCCCAGAAGATCAATCCTTACCTGCGGCCGCTTTACGATGCCATGGAATCCTTAATTCCCAATGAGATTATAAACCGGATGGAGGACAGCCGGTACATAGAAATCGCTCCTCTTGCCTATATGCGGGGCAGAAGTTTGAAAGACTGTTTTATCATTCTAGATGAAGCACAAAATACAACCAGAGAACAGATGAAAATGTTTTTGACCAGACTTGGGGAGGGCTCTAAGGCGGTAATTACCGGAGACGTGACCCAGATTGATCTTCCGTCTAAAAAGGGGTCGGGTCTGCTCCATGCAGTTTCCATTTTGGGAAAGATTGAGAATATTTTTATTAACCGTTTTTCGGCGCGGGATGTTGTACGGAACCCGCTGGTAAAAAAAATCATTAATGCCTATGAATCAGAAAACAAGTAATTTCGGAATTCTGTTTCGAAAGCTTCTCCCCGCCTATAAAAGCAAACGGTCCCGAACTCTATTTATTGCAGTTATTGCCGGGAGTTATCTATTGATCTTTACCGCAATTCTCTTAACCGGTAAGTTTGTCTTCTTTTACTCTCAAAAGGACGTTGATCAATTCGAAGCAGGGAAACCTGCCCCTCGCAGCATCACTGTTGATCATAACCTGCAGTATACCGATGAACGGGCCACCGAGACCAGGCGGGAAGCCGTCGCTCAGCTCGTTCCCCCGGTATATGTACTCCGCGGAACAATTATCGGGAAAAGTATCGCCTCTTTTTCGGATTTTTCTTCGATACTGACCCAATCATTTTCTGAAAACATGACAGCTGAAAAATCATTTTTAAAGATACAAACCGCATTACCTGACCTAATTGAACAGAAAGTGTATTACTCACTGTACAATCATTCCGGAATTATCCAGCTTTTACCGTTCTTTCAAATAATCCTTTCTGATATCCTTAACCGGGGATACATTGAAACGATTAAGCCCCCTTTAGACGGAGATCCGGTGAACCGGATGGAAATCATCCTGAGGAACGAAACCGAAAGGCAGGGAAAAACGGTTCCATTTTCTGAGATTTTCCACAGCGGAAATGTGGAGGAGTACATCAGTCATCGTATCAGCGAGGCAAATCTTCCGGATACAACGGTTATCCCGCTCCGTACAATGTTCGAAACATTCGGCAGGACCAACCTGTTTTATGACGAAGAAGCTACCGAAAAACTGCGGATTTTAGAAAAAGAGTCTGTCGCTCCGGTTGTACGGAATTTGATACGGGGTGAAACCATCGTAACAAAGGGGATGATCGTCAGAGAAAATGATCTGGAAAAGATACGGGCACTTTCAGAGTTTTCGGCATCGGTCAACACCAAGATCATTCTCGGCACCGCGTTTTTTCTCGCACTGATCTATCTTTTGGGATTTCTTCTAATACGACCTCCCTTTACCGAATTCAGACTCGATTTTCAGCATGTATTGATTATCACAGCCGTTTCGGTTTTTTATGTTGTCCTTGCTGCTGTTTTGTACCGGCTGACCGACATTCCGGAATGGCTTCCCTATTCCCTTGTTTTACCCACCGCCCTTTCGGTAATGTTAATCTCCATACTCATCTCATACAGGACCGGAATCCTGTTAACCCTTCTGCTCTCATTAACAACCCTCCTGATCACCGATATGAGTATCCATACCTTTCTTTTTGCGGTTCTTTCAAGCGTTTCCGGATCCATTATCATAAAAGATACTGAAAAACGGATAGAACTGGTTCGGGTCGGACTTTATCTGGCCGCTGTTAACCTGATTGTTTCGGTTGTCCTCGGTTTTTTCAACGGATACAGTTTCAGACAGGCGGCAGAGGCCGGAGTATGGGCTTTCCTTCATGGAATTTTTTCCGGGCTCCTCCTTCTCGGTATCCTTCCCATTATGGAATATATCTTCAACAATGCCACAAAGTTCAGACTCATGGAGTTATCGGATTTGAACAATCCTGTGCTACGGAGGCTTTTGACCTTCGCTCCCGGTACCTACACTCACGCGGTCAGCGTTGCCAATTTAGCGGAGAGCGCCTGCAGGAGTATCGGAGCCAATTACCTTCTGGCAAGAGTAGGGGCCTATTATCACGATATCGGGAAACTGGATCAGCCCGATTATTATTCTGAAAACCAGCGGTTCGGGAACCGTCACGACCATCTAAAACCTAGTCTCTCCGCCTCAATTATTAAAGCTCACGTGAGAAACAGTGTGGAAAAGGCAAGAGAATTAGGTCTTCCTCAGCCGGTTATCGATATTATCGCCCGGCATCACGGTACAACACTTATACGGTTTTTTTATGAGAAAGCGGTATCTGATGAGGGGCTTGAAAATGTTTCTCCGGAGGATTATTATCACAGTGGGCCTGTTCCTGAAACAAAAGAAGCCGCTGTGGTTATGATTGCCGATAGCGTAGAAGCGGCTACAAGAACACTCAAGAAACCGACGGTATCCAGACTGGAAAAAACAGTCTGGAGTATAATGATGGACAAATTCAATTCAGGACAATTAGATAACTGTCCGCTGACATTCAAGGATCTCAACGGAATACGTAAAACCTTCGTGCGTATCCTTACCGGTCACTTTCATTCACGGGTGGAATACCCGGAATTGAAGAGGATGCGCGTATGAATTCAGTGGATGTATCTTCCCAAAGTCAGGAACCTCCGTCATCGGGTAAAATCGAACAATTCTGTAGATCCGTACTCACCGAACTGCGTATTGACGGGTGGGAGCTCTCTGTCCTGCTCTGCGATGATCAATATATTGCCGAATTGAACCGTAAATACCGTAAAAAAGAAGGACCTACCGATGTCCTGTCTTTCTCTCAATCTGATAATCCCGTACCTGAGGATGCTCCGCTCCGGTCCGCGGGAGATATTGTAATATCAATGGACAGTCTAAAGCGTAACGCCAGGGAATATCAGGTCTCACTGGAAAGTGAATTTAAAAGGCTTCTTATTCACGGCATACTCCATCTTTCTGGGATGGATCATGGCGAATTTACGGAAAATAATGATGAGGAAAAAAAAATGATGGAATTGCAGGAAAAACTTATGGAAAAATTTTCGGAGGACGAAATACTTTGAAGAAGAATAGTTTTTTGAAAAAACTGCTCGCAAAAAACAATGAAAATGAAGATAAGGGATTGCGGGATCTTAATCTGAACCTGGAAAAGCAGGATATGATACGCGGAGTTGTAGAACTCTCAGATCGAAGTGTCAAAGAAGCGATGATACCCAGAATAGATGCTGTATTTCTTTCCTTAGATACTCCTCCCAAGGATTTGGTGGAACAGGTTACCGAAAGCGGTCACTCCAGATTTCCTGTATTCAAGGATTCTATTGATAATGTAGTGGGAGTTCTTTACTCGAAAGATCTCCTCAAATTTTTATTCAAAAATGAAGAAATAAAAATCGAGGAGATCGTCAGGAAGCCATTTTTTGTACCGGAAAGTAAAAAACTGGATTCCCTGCTCCGGGAAATGAAGAGGAAACGCATTCACATTGCGGTGAGTGTGGATGAATACGGCGGTGTTTCGGGAATTATCTGTATGGAAGATATTATTGAAGAAATTGTAGGTGATATCCAGGATGAGTTCGACCATGAACGGGAAGATATTCTGAAAATCGGAGAAGGGATCTATCTTTGCGATGCCCGTCTCGATATCGAAGATATGAACGAGGTGCTGGGTACCGAAATCTCCGATGAGGATTTCGACACCTTAGGCGGATACGTTTTTGATTTATTCGGTAAAATTCCGGTAAAGTATGAGAAAGTAACCGACTCGAATATGGATTTCATCATCCAGGATATGGATAATCATAAAATCAAGACAGTGAAAATAGTTGTCCGGTCTCAGGAGAATGAAGACGAAAAAGCTGCCGGTTAAATACATACTTTCTATTTGTCTCCTCTGTCTTACCGGTCTAATCCCCGCCCAGGAGGAGCAGAGCAGAGCCGTTCAGCTCTACAGGCAGGGTGAGAGTATGCTGAAACAGGGCGACTACTTCCGGGCTATCGAACTGTTTGACCAATCCCTTGAATTGAATCCCGGCTATAAGGCGCCCTTAAAAATGACCGCGCTGGCTTATCTAAAATTAGGCGAACTTGACGAAGCCGCGGCGTATATTGATCGGGCAAAACCGTTCGCACAGAATGATATTGACCTTACGGTACTCGAGACCCGGATTGAAATAATCAAAGGGAATTTTGAAACCGCAGACAAACTCATAGGAAAGATACAGTCCCTGGAGCCGAAGAACAGGGAAGCCCAGCTTCTCGCCGCGGAATTAGCGATTGCCCGGGGAGAGTTCAACCGGGGAATCAGCAAATATCAGAATCTTCTCCGCCGGTCTCCGGAAAACAAAACGGCACTTCTGGCTTTGATAGTCATGAACCGGGCGGGAATCAGCGAAGATGATGCCGAGGAACTCATTGAAACCGCACTTACCTATTACTGGGATGATCCCCAGGTGCATCTGGCCGCCGCCGAATATTATCTTGATTCCGGTGATCTCGGGCAGGCTGAACTCTCGGTCAGGAATGCCCTGTCTCTTAGAAATGATTATCTAAAAGCGGTGGATATACTAAGCACGATTCTTTATAAACAGGGGCGGTACCTTGAAGCACTCGATACTCTGCGGCGGAGTATCGAAATGAACCCTGCCGGTAAAAACTGGTACCTCATTGGACAGGCCCATTACAAACTGGGAAACTACCAGAAAGCGGTAACCGCCCTGGAAACGGCCCTGAACCGGGATACAGATGATTATATAGCACGGGTAGCTCTGGAAGAGATAATTGCAGCGGAAACGGAATTGGAAAATCCCAAACGTTCGGAAATCGCGGATTACCACATACGGAGGGCTGAGGCCTACAGCGAAGAGTACCGGTTAACTGAAGCCCGCCTGGAGTACCGCCGGGCCCTGGGATTATATCCCTACTCGGTTGAAGCTAGGCTGGGCTACGCGGAAACGTTTCTTATAGAAAAATTCCGGTCCAAATATCTTCAGGAACTGAGTGTGCTGACCCGTCTGGGTATGACCAGCCAGTATGTTGAAGACCGGATCGAAATTTACCAAAGCATACTCCGAAACAGTCCGGCTAAGCGCTGGAATATCGATCAATTCCTAATCGAGAAAGACAGAATTCCGTTTTCGGTGTATCAAATACCCTCCAAGCATCTGCTGTCCCACCCGGAAGCGCCCGATTATCTTCTCGACGCGTTTAACAGCAGCCTGCTCTCATCGGAACGGATAAAAATTGCCGGCACGGGAGCCGTAAGAAATTACGCGGAGGCATTCCGCCGGGCCAGAGAGGCCGGCTCGGATTTTTTTCTTCTCGTCCGGTTCCAGGAATCGGACCGCTCCTTCGCTGCGGCAGCGGAGATTTATGTTTCCCGTACCGGTACGAGAACAGGAATGATAAGCGCCGGAACCAGCGGCAACGACCGGGTAGGGCGTACATTCCTCCGGGTTACGGATGATCTGGAAAAACGAATTCCCTTAACCGGAACCATTATCCGGAAGGACCGGAACCGGGGACTTATCAATTTAGGGGCCATGGAAGGCCTTGATGCGGAATCGGTTTTTACGGTGATAAAAGGGGGAGCCCTTTCACACCCGGACAACGAAGGCCGGTATCTATATCCGCCTGAGGCAGTTCTGGGAACCTTTACCGTAACCGGCACCGACGATTTAATCAGCGAGGGAAACATTGTTACCGACACCGGAAACGGAACAGGACTGTACGATTTGATAACCACGGGGGACACGGTAATTTCCATACCCCCGGAGGAAATGCAGGATGAGGCAGGGGAATGGATCCTCTCTCCGGTTTACCGGGAGCTCATGGAACTCCCTATTCTTGACATCTGACGCCTGATTGCCGGCCGAGCTTCAGCAAATCCCGGTCAACTCCTTCTGTGATTGAGAATAGGCAATAATTTCATAT
>CAYLLE010000005.1:0-69614 GCA_964384485.1 uncultured Spirochaetales bacterium
TAAACTGCCGGGCCATCCGGCTGACCCGGTTTATGATCAGATTGGTACTCACGTTTAGGTCCCGGCTAATGGATCTGATGCCTGCCCTAAACATCTGTTAAGTAAAATCACTCAACTGGAAAGTAATTTGTGACATTATTCTGTCTACCTCCGTTGACAATTCCTCTCACCGGGGTACTATATATATAACAGTGGGAAAAAGTGGGAGATAGTGGGAAAGGGTGCATAAATGTTGACCGGTGAGTACAGAAATTCTCTTGATGAGAAAGGACGGCTGAATATACCGGCCAAACTGCGTACCGCGGTTCCCGGAAATCTCCTGATTATTACTCGGGGATTAGATCAATGCCTGTGGCTTTTCCCGCCGGATGAATGGAAGCGGATGTCTGAAAGCCTGATGCAGGCCGCGTCTCCATTCAGGAAAAAAGCGCGGATTCTGCAGAGAAGGTTTATCGCACCGGCCCAGGAAGTCGAAATCGACAAAGCCGGAAGGATCAATATTCCTGCAACGCTGCAGGAGCATGCAGGGCTGAAAAAGGAAACGGTTATTTTAGGAATTAAGCAGTATATCGAGATATGGGATGATGCCGAATACGAAAAATACCTCGATTCGACGGATGAGGAATTTCAGGAAGCGGCGGAAGAACTGGGAGATCTCATATCTTTTTAACTGCATAACGGAGAAGGCATGAAACCTGTCCATTATCCCGTTTTACACCGGGAGGTGCTTGAGTACCTCGAACCGAAATCTCCAGAGGATATTTTGGTTGACGGAACACTGGGAGAGGGAGGACACACAGAGCTGTTCCTCTCCCGGTTCCCCCGGCTTAAGGTGATAGGAGTGGAAACCGATCCTGTGATGCTTGAACGGGCAAAAGAACGGCTCCGATCCTATCATGAACGGGTTACCTTTTGGAACGGATGGTTTGATGAGTTTTTCCTTCATTACCGGCAGGAGACCGGTTTGGATAGGCAGCCCGGCATGATCCTTCTCGATTTGGGAATATCCACTTTTCACTTGAAACAGTCCGGGAGGGGGTTCTCCTTTCAGGGAGATGAGCCTCTGGACATGCGGCTGGGTAAAAATTCCGGTTTGACTGCATCGGAAGTGCTGAACCGGTATCCGTTAGAGGATCTTGTTTCGGTGTTTTCCTGTTACGGCGAGGAACGGTATTCAAAACGGATAGCCCGCGCGGTGGTCAAGAAGCGGGATTTAGAGCCGTTTACCACTACGGCACAATTCAGGGATACTGTCGAGTCGGCCGTGCCGCCGCAGTACCGGCGCGGACCGATCCACCCGGCTACCAGGTGCTTTCAGGCCCTGCGGATAGAGGTTAACCGGGAGCTGGACCGGCTCGAGGCGGCACTGGCCGCGGCGTTTAATACCTTGTCTCCGGGAGGGAGATTCGGTGTTATTTCCTTCCATTCTCTCGAGGACAGGAAGGTTAAACATTTTTTTAGGGAGATGGCAAGGAAATGTACATGTCCTCCGGAGGAGCCGAAGTGTGTCTGCGGCGGTACCCCGAGGGCTTCATTGATAACCCGGAAACCGGTCCGGCCCGGAGAGACTGAGATCAGGGAAAATCCCGCGTCGAGGAGCGCGAAACTAAGGGTGCTGGAAAAAGAGGAACAATGAGCAGAAAGAGTTTTTACAGTTTACTGTTAATCGTTCCGGTGCTGCTGTTTCTGAACGGCTGGCAGGCCTACAGGTATTACGCTTTGGAGAAAGAGATAGATGAGCTCGAACAGGTTCAGAATCAACTGTTTGAGGAGAATAAAAAAGCGATAGCGGCCATATCTGTCTTGAATTCACCGGCCCGCATAGCTGAAATAGCTCGAGAATTGGATATGGAAAAGGCTGAGCTTGACCGGATCATCCGGGTGGTCTTCCAGGAAAGGGATACAGGAAAGTAAAGATGGGAGGGGAAATCATCAGTTACACTCAACTCCTTAAAACGGTAATGGGCAAACCCTTTATTTTCCGTGACGGAATCATTATTCCGGAAAATCCCCGGGAAGACCGCCCGCTTGGTTCGGTTGTCATTGATTCAAGAAAATGCCGGGAGGGATCACTCTTTGTGCCTCTCCCCGGAACAGTAACAGACGGACACCGGCATATCGGCGACGCTTTTAAGCGGGGAGCCGCCGTCTCGTTGGCCGCGGAGAATGAGCTTCAGAAGCTCCCTGAGTATCTCAGGAACAGTTTTTCGGGTATCGGCCATATCATCGCTGTACCTGATCCGCTAAAGGCGCTTCAGGATGCGGCCGGAGCATTCCGGCAGTCACTGACGGGGGTTCATATTTTCGGAATTACCGGAAGCAGCGGTAAAACTACAACGAAGGAACTCCTGGGATCAGTTTTTTCACGGTGGAAGAAGACGTATATGACCGAGGGAAATTTCAACTCGGACATCGGACTTCCCCTTTCTATTTTCGGTCTTTCCGAAGACACAGATTACGGAATTTTCGAAGCCGGCATTAATTATCCGGGGGAGATGGACGGGCTGGTCAGAATACTGCAGCCCGAGTCGGTGATCATTACGAATATCGGGAGTGCCCATGCAGGACCTTTGGGAGGAAAAGAGGGAATCGCCCGGGAAAAGAGAAAACTCATTTCCGGCTCGCGTAATGTCAGGCAGGTATTTATCCATGAAGATGAACCGTTTCTTGATTTTTTAGCCGCGGAGACTGAGGCTGAAATATTTAGATACGGAAAAAAAACAACTCCGGGAATCGGGGAAATGGTAAGTTTGGGGTCAGATGGCACGGTCATCAACTGGGAGGGACTCCGAATAAACCTTTCCCTGCCCGGAGGTTATAACGGGGATAACGCTTTGGGAGTTATCCGGGCGGCTCAGGTTCACGGGGTATCTCCGGAAGCAGTAAAGGAAGGAATCGAGTCGGTCCGGCCTCTTTTCGGAAGGTCCGAAGTGATCCGCGGAAAAATTACTTTGATCAGGGACTGTTATAACGCTAATCCGGAATCGGTAAAGCAGGCACTTGAACTTCTCGGGTCAGCCGGGGAGGCAGGACGGAAAATCGCGGTTATCGGTTCCATGAAAGAACTTGGAGCCTATAGCGTGAAAGCTCACACCGCATTGGGTGCTTTGATTGCTCAATCCGGAGCTTCTGCGGTTTTTCTGTTCGGAGAGGAGACCCTTCACGCCCTGGAAGGGCTCGGAGAGACCGGATTTCAAGGACTGGCAAAGCATTATACCGATTACGAAGTTCTGCAAGATGAGTTCATCGGGTATGTCCATCCCGGGGATACCGTTCTGCTTAAAGGTTCCCGGAGTAACCGTCTGGAACGGCTGGCGGATACAATTTTGGAAACATACGGCATGGCGGTGTCCAATGAGTAGCCGGATAGGATTGGAGCGCCTTGATAAGAAAACAGTCGATTTCCCTTTTCTCGTACTCACCATAATGCTTTTGGTGATCGGGCTTACCATGCTCTTCTCTTCCTCCTACTTCCGGTCGGAGTATCTTTTCAAGGATCCGTTCCGCTTTCTTAAACGTCAGGCTATCTGGGTGGGGCTGGGGCTGCTTTTCGGTCTCGCGGCCATGCGGATCTCCATGGAATTTCTCAAAAAAAATATCAAACCCCTTTTAATGGGAGCCCTAATATTGACCGCGCTCACCTTTGTTCCCGGAGTAGGATTGGAAATTCAGGGAGCGAGACGGTGGATCTATTTTTTCGGAAATTCATTCCAGCCTTCGGAACTGGTTAAATTAGCAATCATCATATATCTGGCCTATATTCTGGATAAAAAACAGGAGAGCCTGTATGACCCGGTAAACTCCCTGCTTCCGCCTTTTCTGGTTGTCGGTCTGTTTACCGCGGTTGTGTATCTTCAGAACGATTTCTCTACAGCGTTTTTCCTATTGATATTAGGGATGATGATGTTTTTCATTGCCAGGGTAAAAATAAGGTACTTTGTGAGTTTCGCAGCTCTGGCGATACCTCTGTTCGGTATGCTCATGTTCACAAAGGAACACCGGGTCCGCCGGATCATCAGCTATTTGGACCCGGTGTTGGATCCTTCCGGAGCCGGATATCAAATTCTGGCTTCAAAACGTGCGCTAATAAGGGGGGGATTCTGGGGTCAGGGCGTGGGAGAAGGTGTCGAAAAATACGGCTCCCTTCCCGATGCCCATTCAGACTTTGTGTTTGCTGTTCTTGGTGAAGAGCTCGGATTTATCGGGGTTATCGCCGTACTGGGACTTTTTTGCGCCTTTGCCTTCCGGGGATACAGTATATCATTCCGGTGTCCCGACCGGTTTCAGGGATACCTTGCCTTTGGCCTGACTTCATCTCTGTTGTATCAGGCTTTGATCAACATGGCGGTTGTTTCAGGACTCATTCCGGCGACGGGGATTCCTCTGCCTTTTTTCTCATCAGGCGGATCCTCTCTTTTTATCACCTTAATCATGTGCGGACTGCTATTGAATGTCTCCCGCCGCGCAGAAAAGGGGCATGAGCATGGCTGATCAGGCTGTTATGAGTTCGCCGAAGCCCGGGGGCGGGAAATTCTTGTCGGTGGTGATATATATCCTGCTGATCATAATTGTGCTTGAACTGGTATTTCATCTCGCGATTGCTCCGAAACTGGTCATTCGGAACATCAGGGTGGAAACATCTCTTGATATTGCGAAAGAAGACGTGCTCAGGATTGCCGGCGTGGCAGGAGATGATTATTTTTTCTCTGTAAAACCGGGCACTGTAAAGGAAAACCTTGAGCGGTATGCTCTGGTAAAAAGAGCTGAGGTGGAACGTATTTTCCCGGATACATTGAACATTGTCCTGATCCCGCGCAAACCTGTAACTGCGGCTTTTGTTGAGACCGAAGGGTCGAATCAGCTTTTAGTTTTTGATGAGGATGGTGTTGCCTTTGAGCGGTGGAGCACGGGAGACGCGGGTACTTTACCCATTCTCTCAGGCATACAGTTCGAAAACTTCAACGTGGGAGACCGCCTTCCCCAGCCCCTTCTCGACACCATGCGGGAATTGAAAACTTTGCGGCTGGAAAAACCCGCCCTGTATCAGACACTGTCGGAGATATCCTTTTCCCGGGGCAGGGGAAACGAACTGGATATAACGGTGTATCCCGTTCATAAGCCGGTAAAACTGCTCTTTGGTCCAAGGATGACCGCGGAATTACTCCATTCAGCTTTGCGGCTCATGTCGGTATTGGAGCGGAACGGGGTTATCGAACCGGGCAGCGAGATTGATTTTCGTTTTGGTGATGTGATATACAGGAAGCAGGGGGAATGAAGTGCCTTCAGATTCCATAATCGTCGGATTAGACATAGGGACCACAAAGACATGCGCTGCAATCGGAGAGTATAACGAACATGGCAGATTAGAGATAATCGGAATCGGTACAAGCCCTTCGTCGGGTCTCCGGCGGGGGGTGGTTATCAATATTGAAGCGACCTTGAAGTCAGTTCTCGAAGCGGTGGAAAACGCGGAACAGATGGCCGGCCGGGAAGTTTCCGGAGTGATTACCGGCATCGCCGGGGGCCACATCGAAGGAATTAATTCCCGGGGGGTTGTCGCTGTAACCGGAAAGGGACGGGAGATTGTCCAGTCCGATGTGGACAGGGTAATCGAGGCGGCAAAAGCCATTGTGATTCCTATGGACCGGGAGGTGCTTCACGTTATTCCCCAGGAGTTTATCGTGGACGATCAGGGAGGGGTCAAGAATCCTCTTGATATGATCGGTGTCCGGCTTGAAGCCGAAGTTCATATTATAACCGGATCGGTTACTTCGGCTCAGAATCTTGTTAAATGTGTAAACAGGGCCGGATTCAAAGTGGAAGATATCGTTCTGGAATCGCTGGCCTCGTCTAGAGCTGTTCTGACGGAGGATGAAAAGGAGCTGGGTGTTCTGTTGATAGACCTCGGAGGAGGAACTACCGATATCCTGGTCCATCTGGACGGAGCGCCCTATTATACAAGTGTTTTGCCTGTGGGAGGTGCTCAGGTTACCGGCGATCTCTCTATCATCCTGAAAACTCCGGTGGACGCCGCCGAACGGATGAAAAAAGATTCGGGTTGCTGTTATCTTCCGTTGGTGGAAGAAGATGATCCGGTTATTATCCCGAGTGTGGGCGGACGTCCGCCCCTTTCAATAGAGCGGAAAAATGTGTGCGGAATAATTCAGCCCCGGATGACTGAAATATTTCACATGGTAAAAGATAAAATCGAGAAGAAAGGATACATGCAGCATTTAGGCGGCGGTATTGTTATTACCGGAGGAGGTTCTCTGCTTATCGGAGCGGCTGAACTGGCTCAGGAAGTGTTCGGCACAGCCGTCCGGATTGGGCAGCCGGGAAATCTAGGCGGTGTGCTCGAAGAGTATCAGTCGCCGCAATTTTCAACCGCTGTCGGACTTGTTCAGTATGGAGGAAACGGTACTGCCGGACCTCGGGGAGAAGGAGCGGTGCGGGAAAAAACCGCCGGATTTTTCGGTTCCCTGAGATCGTGGCTGAAGAACTTTTTTGAGTAAAAAAATCCGGATGTAATGTCCGGTTAAAATATAAAACAACTCATTTTTATCGATGAAAGGGGAGGGGATATGAACATCGAAGTAATGGAGGAAAAAAGGGCAAGTGTTACGGTAATCAAGGTAATCGGGGTAGGCGGCGGCGGATGCAATGCCGTCAACCGGATGATATCCACGGGATTGGAAAATCTCGAATTTATCGCCATGAATACCGATGTCCAGGCACTGCAGTCGTCAAACGCGACTGTAAAACTGCCTCTCGGAACGAAACTTACCAAAGGTCTCGGGGCCGGAGGTGTTCCTGAAGTTGGAGAAAAGGCGGCGCAGGAAGATAAGGAAGAGATAAAAAATGCCATCTCCGGCGCGGATATGGTATTTATTACGGCAGGTATGGGCGGCGGAACCGGCACCGGCGCGGCTCCTATTGTGGCCGAAGTTGCCCGTGAGTTAGGTATCCTGACGGTGGCGGTAGTAACCAAACCCTTTACAATAGAAGGAAGAACAAAGGTAACCCTTGCCGAACAGGGGATTAAAAAACTCCGTTCTGCTATGGATACTCTCATTACTATCCCCAACCAGAATCTGCTGAAAATAGTCGACCGGAAAACTACGATGAATCAGGCACTGCTTATCGCGGATGATGTACTCCGGCAGGGGGTACAGGGTATCTCCGATCTGATTACCAAGCCGGGAGTGATCAATATCGATTTTGCCGATGTCAAAACGATCATGGAAGGACAGGGTGACGCGATTATGGGTGTCGGTATCGGCCGGGGCGATAACCGGGCAGTGGATGCGGCCACGAATGCTATCAACAATCCTCTGCTTGAAGACGCGCGGATTGAAGGCGCGAAAAAACTTCTTGTCAATGTCGCGGGCGGAGACGACCTTTCCCTGAGCGAATATGAAGAAGTCCTTAATATCATTACAGCAAGCACGGATGAGGAAGTATTTACCATATCCGGTACAGCCTTGGATGATACAATCGAGGACGCCATTAAAGTTACCGTCATTGCCACCGGATTCGACGGCGCTGCCGAAGACAGCTCCCTGCAGCCGAAAAAAGAGACTAAACAGGGCGACACCTTTATCTCGCTGGATGACTGGATGAGCATGAACGGAAGACGGAAAAACAGGCCGGGTGAGCTTTTTCCCATGGAAGAAGCCGGAACGGATGAGCTGAGTATTCCCGCATACATCCGGTACAAAAAGGCTTCAGGAGAGAAGAACGGGGTGTAGATGATGCGGGAAACTGATAATCTCCTTTTCTCATTCCGGGATTACCTCTCCGCTGAACTGCGGCTTGCCATCCAGACGGTGGAAACCTACCACCGGGAGTGTACCATTTTTCTGGAGTATCTCCGGGGAAACGGTATTGATCCGGCCGCCGCGGAGCCTCAGGACATTGTACAGTTTCTCCTGTATAGACAGGGAGAAGCCGGGGAGAACGGTATTGATCAGCGGACGGTGGCGAAAATCATATCAAGTCTCCGGTCGTTTTTTCAGTATATGATTCTTCAGGATATGCGGCAGGATAATCCCGCCATGGTGGTGGAAATGCCGAAAGCGGCGGCAAAGCTGCCGGGAGTTCTGACGGTGGAAGAGGTGGAACGCCTGTTCAGTCAGGTGGATACGGGCACTCCTCTGGGACTCCGTGACCGGGCTTTATTTGAGGTTATCTATTCGTGCGGTCTCCGCATCTCGGAAGCGGTGGACCTTACGCCGTCAAAGCTGTACCTTGAAGAAGGGCTTATCCGGGTGCGCGGGAAAGGCGGCAAGGAGCGGCTCGTTCCGATGGGACCCCAGGCGGTGGACCATCTCCGAAGGTACCTGAAAGACGGCCGACCCGGCCTTCTCCGGAAGGGAAAAAAAACGGAAAGCCTGTTTGTGAATCACCTGGGAACAAGTCTTTCCCGGAAGGGCATGTGGAAGCGGTTTCGGGAAATGACGGAAAAGGCGGGACTGGACGCGAAGGTTCATACTTTGCGGCACAGTTTTGCTACCCATCTTTTGGAAGGCGGTGCTGATCTGCGGTCGGTACAGGAACTCCTCGGACATTCCGATATCAGTACTACTCAGATCTACACCCACTTGGAAAAAGACGATCTCAGGACATATCATAAAGATTACCATCCAAGGGGATAAAAATGCAGATTGAAGAAAAAGTCAAAACAGCGGAAAAAAAAGTTGCCGACGTAATTTCCCGTTCAGGTCACCATTTGGGCGGTTATAAAGGATATACCCGGCCCGGAAGGGACGAGGCTTTGAACCGGTATATTGATCACACCCTGCTGAAACCGGAAGCCCGGGCCGAAGATTTTGAAAAAACGTACCGGGAAGCGGCAGAATGGCATACCTACTCGGTATGTGTACCGCCGAACAGGACAGTTGAGGCCCTGAAAGCACTGTCCGGAACAGATGTGAAGGTTTGTACCGTGATCGGGTTTCCCTTGGGATATCAGCTTCCGGAAGTGAAGGCCCGGGAAGCGGCGGTACTGGCGGAAAAAGGGTGTCACGAATTTGATATGGTGTTACCGGTGGGACTGCTCAAAGACCGGAACATCCCCGGTGTATTCCGGGATATTCAGGCAGTGGCGGAGGCAGTGCCCGGCCGGATTTTAAAAGTAATCCTTGAGACCGGGCTTCTATCGGAAGAAGAAAAGATTATCGGCGGAATTACCGCTCTATACGCAGGTGCCGCAATCTTGAAGACATCAACCGGATTCGCCGGATCTGGAGCCACTGAAGAAGATATCCGGCTTTTAAGAGTTATCGCGGGAGGCAGGGCCGGAGTTAAAGCTGCCGGGGGAATAAAAGATGCCGATTTTGCAAAGGCCCTGATCAAAGCGGGAGCGGACCGGATAGGGGCCTCATCTACCGGTGTAATTTTGGGAAAGGATGAGCCGAAGGGGAATGTTTCGGCGTACTGATTACAGTGTCCCGGTATAGACGGCATTTTTTATGGCAAATTCAATATTATTTTTAGAACATTAAATCAGAATCCTGATTTTTCCGGTTATTAAAAATAGGAGGCTGTTTTGGATTTTATAAAAAAAACTTTCCCGGGAATCCTTCTTCTGACAGCAGTTTTATTTTTAACAGCCGGATGCCGGGATGAAACCGATACCCTGGAGGAGAATCTGTTGGCCCTTGATCCCGATACGGCTTCAACAGGTGAAGTTTCCGACGAACGGCTGAATGAGATTAAAGAGTCCATAAGCAAGTATAAGAACATCGTTGAACGGAAAGTCGAAGCAGCGGGCCAGCTGGCATCATATTATAAAATGCTGGGAATTGCTTATCTTGATATGCGTATGTTTTCCCTCTCGTTTGACGCATTCGAGGATGCCATCCGGATACAGACGGAAAATCCGATTCTTTTTTATTACGCCGGGGTCACCAAAGCCAGAGCCGCTAAAGCGGAACTGGAAGAACCGCTCCGGGAAGAGATGCTTCGGGAGGCGGAAGAATATTACCGCCGGAGTCTTGAGCTTGATCCTGCATACCGTGAGGCGGCTTACGCGTTGGCGGTACTCTATGTCTTTGAACTTGACGAGCCTTCCAGGGCTATTCCGATTCTGAATGAACTTTTAGCGCTGCAGGTAACGGCTGAAACTTTATTTGTCTTAGGCCGGGCTCATGCGGATTCCGGAAATATCGACCGGGCAATCGAAGTTTATGAACGTATCATAGAAATCTCCAATAACGCTGAACAGAGAAGAAGGGCAAGTGAAAATATCTCCGCCCTGATCGGGGGGGACGGGGGTGGATGATCTTCGGCGGCTCCTGGCTATTCACCGAATTCCCCGGCTTAAAGGATCTGAAAAACTGATCCTTGCCGACCTTATTGACACCTCCGAAAAATTATTGAAGATAACCGCGGGAGAAATTCGGAAGATGACCGGAAAAATGATTCCGGAAAAATTGTGGAATCCCCGCCGATTTCTTGAGCAGGCCGACCGGGACCGAAATTACTTGACAATTAAGGGAATTACTTACACCTTCTATTGGGATTCCGGTTATCCTCCCCAATTGCGGGAAATTTACGATCCGCCTTTCGGTCTTTTTACCGCGGGGAGTATGCCTGTTACCGATCTGCCTGCTCTCGGTATTGTAGGTACTAGAAAACCCGGACCGGCGGGAATTCAGGCCGCGTACGCACTTGGGAAAGACGCTGTACGGGCGGGAATTCCGGTGATTTCCGGGTTGGCTCTGGGTATTGACGGTGCCGCACACCGGGGAGTACTCGACGGCGGAGGAAAAACCGCGGCGGTTCTCGGATGCGGTATTGACCGCTTTTATCCGAAGTCTCACGCGTGGCTTGCCTCCCGGATGATTAATTCCGGCGGCTGTGTGATGAGTGAATATCCGCCTGGTGAACCGCCTCTTAAGTATCACTTTCCTGAACGGAACCGGATTATTGCCGGTCTTTGCAGGGGAGTAGCCGTTATCGAAGCACCGGAAAAATCCGGGGCTTTAATAACAGCTGATTATGCCCTTGAGGAAGGGCGTGATCTTTTTGTACACTCAGCAGGTCTTAAGGGCATGAACCGGTTCGGGTGTGAAAGTC
Source organism: uncultured Spirochaetales bacterium (assembly GCA_964384485.1). Lineage (GTDB taxonomy): Bacteria > Spirochaetota > Spirochaetia > CAYLLE01 > CAYLLE01 > CAYLLE01. The sequence goes on from CAYLLE010000005.1 coordinate 11,080, forward strand.
TGTTCCGGCAGGGTGCTCCGGTCATAAGCGCGTTTTCCGATATCGCCCGGCTGTGGGGGCTTGAAATCAAAGAGCCCTTAGAGGTGCGGAGAGGGTGGAGCGGCGGAAGCAGTGCTGCCAGTACCGCTGATGCGGGAAAGCAGGCCGCGGATGATCTGAAAAATGAATTATTTTGTCCGAAATAAAAAACAGGAGTTTGTATTCAGGAGATTAGTTAATGGCTGCAAAAGCGAAAAAGAGCAATGAAAAAGATAAGACGCTGGTTATTGTGGAATCGCCGGCAAAAGCGAAAACTATTGAGAAATATCTCGGCTCGGGATACACCGTTGCCGCGTCTATGGGGCATCTGATTGACCTGCCTAAGTCCAGGGTGGCTATTGATGTGGAGAATGATTTCGAACCGGAATATATAACCGTACGGGGAAAGGCTAAGATCCTCAAAGAACTGCAGAAAAAAGCTTCGAAATCCCGGAAAGTCTATCTCGCGTCTGATAACGACCGGGAAGGGGAAGCCATCTCTTATCATCTAAAAAACAGTATCAGTAAGAAAAACCCGGATCTTAAAATCGAACGTATAGTATTTAACGAAATTACTCCGAACGCGATACGGGAAGCGATTGCCAGGCCGGGAGACATTGATGCCGATAAGGTCCAGGCTCAAAAAGCGAGAAGGGTTTTGGACCGGCTAGTGGGATACAACCTGTCCCCGATCCTGTGGGAAAAGGTGAAAAACGGCCTATCCGCGGGACGGGTTCAGTCGGTGGCTCTTCGTTTGATCTGTGAGCGGGAAGCGGAAGTCGAAAGTTTTATTCCGGAAGAGTACTGGACCGTGGAAGCAGAACTTAAAAAAGGGAAATCAGCTTTCGCGGCCGCTTTGATAAAATACAAGAACGAAAAGATTGATATCAAAAATGAAGAACAGGCAAAGAAGGTAGTTTCCGATCTTGAGGGAAAAGAGGTTATAGTAACAAAGCTCAAGGAGACAGAGAAATCCCTGAAGCCGAAGCCTCCTTTTAATACATCCCAGCTCCAGCAGGCTGCTGCGAATAGGCTGGGATTTACGTCCCGGAAAACCATGCAGATCGCCCAGCAGCTTTATGAAGGGATCACCATCGGGAAAAATCCGGTAGGTCTTATCACCTACATGCGGACCGACTCGACAAGGATCTCTGAGACGGCTTTGAATGATGTGCGGGAATACATCAAAGAGAAGTTTCCGAAGGATCTGCCGGAACAGCCGCTGCGGTACAGTCCGAGCCAGGGGGCGCAGGATGCCCATGAAGCGATCCGGCCTACTTATGTGACGTATGCTCCCTCCGATATCAAGGAGTATCTTACCAAGGACCAGCACAAGCTTTACTCCATCATCTGGGAACGGTTTGTGGCCTGCCAGATGAAAAACGCCCGGACAAAAACCATTTCGGTGGATCTGAAAGTCGGAGAAGATGAGACCGGAACCCTCCGGGCTTCCCACACCGTCACGGTCTTCCCCGGGTTCCATCGTGTTTTAAAAATGCTCGCGTCTAAGGACAAGTCCAAAAAGATCCCCTCCATGAAAGAGGGCGATGTCTTTACCGAGGCTGTATACAGTCCGGAGCAGCATTTTACCTCCGGACCTCCCCGGTTTACCGATGCCAGTATCGTAAAAACTTTGGAAGAAAAGGGTATCGGCCGGCCGTCGACCTACGCGCCGATTATTTCGGTGTTATTGGACCGGTATTACGTGGTGCGCCGGAGCCGTCAGCTCATTCCGACGACTTTGGGAAGAATCATCAATGATATCCTTACGAAATCGTTTCCCGATGTGGTGGATGTAAATTTTACGGCGGAAATGGAAAAAAAGCTCGATGCCGTGGAAGATAACAAGGAAGATTGGGTTTCTATTGTCAAGAATTTCTACCAGCCCTTTAAAGATCAGGTTGAACATGTTTCCGAGACTATGGAGTCGATTAAAGGAGTGATGGATGAAGAAACCGAATATAAATGTGAAAAATGCGGCAGGCCGATGATCAAAAAACTCGGCCGCTACGGATTTTTCATCGCGTGTTCCGGATTTCCGGAATGTATGAATACCAAACCCGTACCTCTCGCGGACTGTCCGATTCCGGAATGCGACGGAAAAATTGTGGCCAGGAAAAAACAGGGCGGCAGGGGAAAGGAGTTCTACGGGTGCACCAACTATCCGGAATGCGATTTTATTACCCATTTTAAGCCGACATCCACGAACTGCCCCCATTGCGGACGTTTTCTGGTGCAGAAAAGCGATAAAAAGCGGGGGGATTACAAGTCATGCATCAACCCGGACTGTGATTATCTCCATACCCACGGCGGCGGGGAGGAAAATGAAGGATAGAATCGGTGAATACATCGCCTACCTCAGGGGAATCCGGAATCTCTCCGATGCCTCGGTACGGGCATACGGTAACGATCTAAGATCCTTCGCGGACTTTCTGTCCGGATGTCCCCCCGAAGAGGCTCTTCCGGGGGACATCCGCTCGTATATCGCCCATCTATCCCGGGAGCGGCTCGCAGCGGCAACAGTAAACCGTATCCTGTCGGCGATGAAGGGGTTTTACCTCTATCTCGTTGTGCATGGTCATATCGAAGCGTCCCCGCTGAACGGAATAAGAAGTCTAAAAAAATCGGCCCGTCTGCCGGATTTTCTTTTTGAAGATGAAGTCGCCGAAATACTTGATATCCCGGGGGACGATTTTACCTCCCTCAGAGACAAGGCCATCCTTGAGCTTCTCTACTCAACGGGCTGCCGGGTCTCTGAGCTTGTCCGGATTCAGGCGGATCAGGTCAGGAAAAACCGGCCGGTCCTGGTGCAGGGAAAGGGAAGCAAGGACCGGCTGGTTTTTATCGGGAAATCCGCCTTCACTGCCCTCTCCTCCTACCTTCCTCTCCGGGAAGAGCGGCTCAAACGGAGCGGGAAACCGGAAGAGAAATCGCTGTTTATAAACAGCCGGGGCGGTCCGTTGACCGCCCGGGGAGTTGCCCATATCTTGGAGAAAAGGCTTGGCGGAACGGCGGCTGGAAAAAAGGTGAGTCCCCATACCTTCCGGCACAGTTTCGCCACACATATCCTTGACCGGGGAGCGGATATCAGGGTGGTTCAGGAGCTCTTAGGCCATGCCAGTCTTTCTACTACCCAGGTGTACACCCACTTGGGTATCGGAAAGCTCAAGGAAGTATACGCCCAGGCCCATCCCCACGGAGGGATCAGAAGATTGGAAGCAAAACAGGGAGAACGGTAGAGGAGCGGAACATGTTCTCCGTTTTCTAAAATTATATGTACAAAAATGTGAGGTATTAAATGAATAATAAAGATAAAATCCGCAGCACCACAATAATCGCGGTGCGGCGGAACGGACAGGTAGCCATGGCGGGTGACGGCCAGGTAACCATGGGAAATACGGTAACGAAAGGAAATGCACGGAAAGTGCGGACCATCAATGACGGAAAGATTCTTACCGGATTTGCCGGCGGAACAGCCGACGCTTTTACCCTTTTTGAGCTGTTCGAGGTAAAAATAAAAGAATACAGCGGAGACATCACCCGGGCTGCCGTTGAATTAGCTAAAGAGTGGAGGACCGACCGGATGCTCCGGAGGCTTGAAGCGCTGCTGCTTACCGCTGATAAGGATAAAATTTTCCTGATTTCAGGGAACGGCGACGTAGTGGAACCGGAACACGGTGTTCTTGCCATCGGTTCCGGCGGAAATTACGCGTATGCCGCTGCATTAGCGTATATGGAAGCCTCCGACCTGAGCGCCAGGGAAATCGCGGAAAAAGCCCTGGGCATCGCGGGAGAAATCTGCATCTACACGAATAATCACATACAAGTCGAGGAGATAGTATGACCATCGATAAAGATGAATTAACACCAAAACAGATCGTCAAAGAGCTGGACAGATATATAGTCGGACAGGAAAAAGCAAAAAAGGCGGTAGCCATTGCCCTCCGGAACAGAATGCGTCGCCGGAAACTTCCGGATGAACTTAAAGATGAAGTTGCTCCGAAAAATATAATCATGATCGGACCCACCGGAGTCGGTAAAACAGAAATCGCCCGGCGGCTCAGTAAATTGACCGGCGCTCCCTTTATAAAGGTGGAAGCCACCAAATACACCGAAGTAGGATATGTGGGCCGGGACGTGGAATCCATGGTCCGGGATCTGGTATCGGTGGCGGTGAATATGGTTAAGATCGAAATGCAGGAAGGCGTTAGGAAGGAAGCGGAAAAACAGACCGAAGAGGTGCTTTTGGATCTGCTGCTTCCCGGTTCCAACCAGAAGCCTGCTAAAAAGGGAGAGGACGTAAAAGCCCCCGCCGCGGTTCAGGAAGAAGGAACAAATCCTACCAGGGAAAAGTTCCGCGAAAAGCTCAGAAAGGGTGAACTGGACGATAAGCAGGTGGAAATCAGTGTAACCAAAAGCAATATGCCGGCCATAGAAATATTCTCCGGCAGCAGTTTTGAAGAGATGGATCTTAACTTTGGAAATCTGGGAAACATTTTCGGCGGTAAAAAAAAGAAAAAGCAGACCAATGTCAAAAATGCGAAAGAAGCCATCCTGAATGAAGAGATGGAAAAACTGATTGATTTAGACCGGGTTTCAGAACTGGCGCGGAGCCGCGTCGAAGATATGGGAATTATATTCATCGACGAAATCGACAAGATAGCTTCAAAGGAGAGCCGGGCAAATGTTGATGTCTCCCGGGAAGGAGTGCAGCGGGATATCCTTCCGATCGTTGAGGGGAGCAAGGTTAACACGAAACACGGCATGGTGGATACTTCCCACATCCTGTTTATCGCGGCCGGAGCGTTCCACATGAGCAAGCCCTCCGACCTTATCCCCGAGCTGCAGGGGCGGTTTCCCCTCCGGGTTGAACTGAATGATCTGACCGAAGAAGATTTCCGGCGGATACTGGTGCAGCCTCAGAATGCCCTGATTAAGCAGTACGTGGAACTGCTTAAAACTGAAGGGGTTTCCCTTGATTTTAAGGAAGAGTCCATACAGGCTATATCCAGTATTGCCGCTGAGGTAAACTCCAGAACCGAAAATATCGGCGCCAGACGGCTGCACACGATTATGGAACTGCTTTTGGAAGAAATATCTTTTACCGCGCCGGAGCTGGAAGGACAGGAGATTCCGATAACCCGGGAGTATGTCCGGGAACGGCTCGCCGATGTTGTCCAGGATCAGGATCTGAGCAGATATATTCTGTAGGAGACCCTAATATTTTGTAAGTATTTACCGACAATTGAAGTAATATCATTTGCCGGGAGGAGAACAGGGTGTTTATAGGAAACAGTTTCGGAAAGACCATGGATATTCTTCACAGAACCATGGACGTACAAACGATCCGGAGCGGCGTTATTGCAAACAACATCGCGAATGCTGATACCCCGAATTTCAAGCGTACCACCGTCAATTTCGAAAGCGAGCTGGAACGCGCACTTGATTCGGAGAAAATAAGAAAACTTCCCGCCAGAATTACCAATTCCCGGCATATCCCTTTTAACCGGGTAATTGATTACCGAACCGTGCGGCCCAGGCGGGTCCTTGATTTCGCCACCGCTACCGATAACAACGGGAATAACGTGGATCTGGAAGAGGAATCGATGCGTTATCTGAATAATCAGCTTGCCTACACCCTGGCGACCAATTCAGTAGCGAGCCTCTTTAATCAGATTAACACTGTAGTACGATAGGAGCTTAAAGAAGTATGGGACTTTTTTCGAGTATAAACATTGCAGCCACCGGACTTACCGCGCAGCGGACCCGGCTGGATGTGATTTCAAATAACATCGCAAACGTTGATACCACCAGAACCCCCGAGGGGGGACCGTTCCGGCGGAGCAGGGTTATTTTCCGTCCAGTGCAGGAACAGCCGTACTGGCGGAGCACAATTCTGCCGAATGCCCTTTACAACGGTCCCGGAGAAGGGGTCAGAATCGTGGAGGTCCAGAAAGATACCGACGCGAAGCCGCGGCTTGTTTACGATCCCACCCATCCGGACGCGATAAAATCGGGTCCCCGGGCGGGATACGTGGAGATGCCGAATGTCAACACCGTTGAAGAAATGGTGGACATGATCTCGGCTTCAAGGTCGTATGAAGCGAATATGTCTATTATAGACGGGGCAAAGAACATGTTTATGCGTTCTTTGGAAATTGGGAGGTAATGAATTATGGAAATAATGTCGCCGATGCAGGCGCGGGGTCACATGGTTAACATGAATATGACCAGACCGGGACATGTAATGGGGAGCAGAGCTCCTCAGCAGGAAAAAACCGGCACTGATTTCGCTTCTCTATTGGGAAAAGGAATCGATGCGGTAAACAATAGCCAGCAGGAATACTCCCGGGTACTCCTCAGGTCGGTTACCGATCCGGATTCTGTGGATTCCCACGATGTAACGATTGCCGCGGCCGAGGCAAATATGACCATTAATATGGCAAAAAGTATTGTCGACCGGGTAATTAGGGCATATACTGATATTACAAACCTTAGGTAATATAAGGAGATTGTAAGCACCGGAAGAAATTCCGGATAAAAAATAAAAATCGGTACACCGAAGGGCGTTCATACCAGGGGAGGGGAGCATGAACGAATGGTTTAAAAGATTAATCGCTAACATAAAAAGACTGTGGGGCAACTGGTCGAATACCCAGAAGATCATCTTCTTCGGGGTATTCGGGGTTGCCCTGCTTGGTATTATTCTGCTGGTTACGTTCAGCGCCCAGCCGGGTATGGTGCCGCTTCTCTACAGGTCTATCCAGAATGAAGAAGAGCTCAACTCAATTCTGTTCCGCCTGGATGAAGAAGGGGTGGAGTACCAGGTAACCGCGGACAGCCGTATTCTGGTGCCGGACGAGCGGGTGGCTCAGCGGATGCGGTCCGTACTCACCCGGGAAGACCTGATCCCCGCCGGGACCGATCCTTGGGAATTGTTCGATGTAGACCGGTGGACCGTCACCGATTTTGAACGGAACGTGAATCTGCAGCGGGCCATTGTCAGGGAGCTGGAACAGCATATCACCGCTCTGGACTCGGTGGACGCGGTCAGCGTGAGCCTGGCAATCCCGGAAGATGAACTTTTTGCCGAAGACCAGGATCCGGTGACCGCCTCAGTTGTCATTACCCCCGCTCCCGGTTCCGATCTCGCTGAAAACCGGAAGACCCTGCAGGGTATTGAACGGCTTATCCAGTTTGCCGTGGAAGGGCTCCAGGCTGAGAACATCATCATCACTAATCACCAGGGAGTTCAGCTGAACGATTTCGCCGGAATGGAAGATTTTGACCGCATCAATTTGACGAAGCGGGAGATGGCCCTGAAGCGGGAATACGAACAGGGGCTTATCCGGAACATCGAAAAAGCCCTGGGAAATATTCTGAAGCCGGACCGGGTTGTTGTCCCGAACATAAACGTCGAAATAGATATGTCCAAAGTTACCGAAGACGTGGAGGAACATTTTCCCATCACCCTGATCGAAGACAACCCCCGGACTCCCTATAGTGAATTGGAAGTAATCCCAAATGTTCCGATCAGTGAGGAAGTCTTTGAAGAAAGCTACGAGGGACCCGGATTTAATCCGGAGGGACCTCCGGGACAGGAGGGGCAGACTCCGCCGGCCTATCGGGATCTGGAAATGGGTACCGGAACGTATGACCGGGACAACATCATAACAAACTACGAAATAAATACCCGGCTCATCTCCCGGGTTAAGAGTCCCGTGGTCGACCGGGTCACGGTTAGTGTCGCAGTCGACGGGAAATGGAGATGGGTGTATAATGAACAAGGCGATCCTGTTGTAAATCCCGACGGATCTATAGATCGGGAATATATCCCGGTCACCGATGACCAGCTGGAAAAGTTCGAGGCTCTGGTGCGGGATGCCGTCGGTTACAGCGCCGAACGGGGTGATTCTGTGACGGTGGCCCATGTTCCGTTCGACCGGAGCGAGGAGCACGGCTTAGAGGATGAAGTATACGCCCGGCGGCAGCAGATGCAGATGATCATCCTGTACGTCCTTATCGGAGTCGCCGTCCTTCTGGTCGCCTTTATCGCGTTCCGGCTCATCTCCCGGGAAGTGGAACGGCGGCGCCGGCTCCGGGAAGAAGAACTTGCCAGGCAGCATCAGGCTATGCGTGAGGCTGCCCTCCGGAGCGCGGAAGAAGAAAGCGCCGAGGTGGCCATGTCCGTGGAAGAACGGGCACGGATGGAGATGCAGGAGAACGCGATCAATATGGCCAGGGAGCATCCCGAGGATGTGGCTCAGCTCATCCGCACCTGGCTGATGGAGGAGTAATAATATGAACAGAGGCGGTGGATCGGGTGCCCAGGCGGCTCCCGCGGGACGCAAAAGTTCAGGACATAGAAAAGAATTAACCGGCAGGCAGAAGGCGGCAATCTTTCTGGTAACGATCGGTTCGGAAGTATCCGCAGAAATATTCAAACACCTCCGTGAAGACGAGATCGAATCACTCACCTTCGAAATAGCCCGGCTTGAGACCATCGATTCGGAAGAGCGGGACCGGGTGCTTACCGAGTTCCAGGAACTGATGATGGCTCAGGATTTCATTACCACCGGCGGTATCGATTACGCCCGGGAGCTCCTGGAAAAATCACTGGGATCACAAAAAGCGGTGGACATCATCAACCGGCTGACATCGAGTCTGCAGGTCAGGCCTTTCGATTTTATCCGGCGGACCGATCCGTCCCATCTGCTTAACTTCATACAGACCGAGCATCCTCAGACAATCGCGCTCATTCTGGCCTTTTTGGAGCCCCAGAAGGCGTCGGTGATTCTTTCCAGTCTGGATCATGAAATTCAGTCCAACGTATCCAAACGGATCGCGACAATGGAGCGGACCGACCCGAATGTTCTCCGGGAAGTGGAACGGGTTCTGGAGAAGAAGCTTTCTACCCTGTCCTCGGAAGATTATACCTCCGCGGGAGGAGTGGAGAGCATCGTGGAAATCCTCAACCTGGTGGACCGGTCCACGGAGAAGGCGATTATCGAATCCTTGGAGGAAGAAGATCCGGAACTGGCGGAAGAGATCAAGAAGCGGATGTTCATCTTCGAAGATATTGTTATGCTGGATGACCGGGCAATTCAGAAGGTTATGCGGGAAGTTGATACCGCGGAACTCGCAAAAGCGCTCAAATCGGTTGATTCCGAGGTGCAGGACAAGATTTTCCGGAACCAGTCAAAACGCGCCGCCACACTGCTCAAAGAAGATATGGAATATATGGGACCCATCCGGATGAAGGATGTGGAAGAAGCTCAGCAGAAGATCGTTTCCATTATACGGAAACTGGAAGAGCAGGGCGAAATTGTGGTTGCCCGGACCGGAGAAGACGAACTGGTTGTCTGATCCGGCCCGATTTCCGGAAAGGGAGGATAATAATCCTTGGCAAAGAATGTTTTTAGATCAAATGAAGTCAGGTATCTCAACAATAAGGTGTTTGTGAGCCCGCCTGAAAAGGCGGCTCCAACTGTCTCGGAAATTGAAGAAATTGAAGAATATTCAGGACCTACCGCGGATGATCTCCGCCGGGAAGCGGAAGAGTTTAAGGCCCGTTGGGAAAATGAGCGGGAAGCAATGATATCCGGCGCAAAAACCGAAGCGGAAACGATCATTAAAGAGGCCGAAGAAGCAGCTTTCGAGGAAGTGCAGAAACGGAACGAAGAAGCGTCTGAAACAAAGCAGAAAGCGGAGGCCGAGGCGGAACGTATTGTCGGGGAAGCCCGGGCTGAAGCAGAAAAGATTGTAAAAGAAGCGGAAGAAAAAAAACAGCGGGAAAGCGAGGATGCGAGGGAAAACGCCCTCAAGGAAGGCCGGGAGGAAGGTTTCCGGGAGGGAAGGGAAGAGGCTGAGAGGCTGATCCAGCGTCTCCATGTCATCCTGGACAAAGCTATCCAGAGAAGGGCGGAGATCCTTGAAGAATCCGAAGCCCAGGTTGTTCAGCTGGTGCTGGCTATCGCGAAAAAAGTGGTGAAGGTCATATCGGAAAATCAGAAAAATGTCGTTCTTAACAACATTATACAGGCGCTGCGAAAACTCAAATCAAAATCTGATATTGTCATCAGGGTAAACATCATAGACCTAAAACTCACGACACAGCACACAAAAGAGTTTATGGAACGGATCGAGAGTGTCCGGAACGTGACGGTACTTGAAGACTCCACGGTTGATCCCGGGGGATGTATCATTGAAACCGACTTCGGGCAGATCGATGCCAGAATATCTTCTCAGCTCCGGGAGATGGAGGAGCGGATCCTGGACCTGCTTCCCATCAGGATGAAGGAAGAAGAAAAACCGAATAAAGGAAGCTGATATTGAGTCTTTTAGATAAATACGTCCATCTGATAGACACCACGGAACCCATAAAATATTCCGGTTCGGTAAAGCGGGTTCAGGGGCTGCTGATCGAAAGTCTGGGACCTCAGGCGGAGGTCGGAGAACTCTGCAGAATCGAGACGAAAAACGGTGATGTGTTGGGTGAAGTGGTGGGCCTTAAAGGCAGTACCGTACAGCTTATGCCCTTTACCGAAACTGCCGGTATAGAAGTGGGCTGCCAGGTAACGGCCACGGGAGACTGCCTCTCCGTGCCGGTTTCGGAAGCTCTTCTGGGCCGGGTTCTGGACGGTATGGGAAAACCTATAGACGGAAAGCCGGACATTTTTCCGGAGAACACCTATCCGTGTATGAGTAATCCCCCCCGGGTACTGGACCGGCACCCGATCAGGGAACAGATTGTTACCGGCGTCCGGGCTCTGGATGTGCTTAACGCGGTGGGGAAGGGACAGCGTCTCGGGATTTTCTCGGGGAGCGGAGTCGGTAAATCCACCCTCCTGGGTATGATCGCCCGGAATACTTCGGCCGACATGAACGTGATCGCGATGATCGGTGAACGGGGACGGGAGGTGCGTGAATTTATCGAAAACGATCTTGGACCGGAAGGTTTGGCAAAATCGGTGGTAATCGTTTCAACCTCCAACAGTCCCCCCCTCTCCCGACTCCGGGGCGCCTTTGTCGCGACGGCAGTGGCTGAATATTTCAGGGATCAGGGAAAAGATGTAATGCTCCTCTTTGATTCGGTGACCCGGTTTGCCTGGGCACAGCGTGAAATCGGTCTGGCCATCGGTGAACCACCGGCGACCAGGGGATTCACCCCGTCCGTTTTTTCCATCCTGCCTAAACTCCTGGAACGGAGCGGGACTTCGGCAAACGGAACGATTACCGGGTTTTATTCCATTCTCGTCGAAGGCGATGACATGAACGAACCTGTCTCAGACGCGGTTCGGGGAATCCTTGACGGCCATCTCGTCCTGAGCCGGAGATTGGCCCAGCGGTACCATTATCCTGCTATCGATATCCTTTCCTCTCTTTCTCGGCTTGCCAATAAGATCTGCAGCCCCGAAATACTCCGGGCAGCGTCATACATAAGGCGGCTCATGGCGGTATATGCCGAATCCGAAGACCTGATAAACGTCGGTGCTTATGTGAAGGGCAGTAATAAAGAGATAGATACCGCGATTGATAAAATAAATTATATAAACCAGTTCTTACGTCAGGAAATTACCGAAAAAGCAGCGTTGGAAGATTCCAATAACCAGGCCCTTGCACTTACCGATCAGGAAGAACGTCCTCAGGAATCATAATAATTCCGCGGCAGGACCCGCTGATTTTCCGGGACGTAAACTATGACGGGAGGGGAAAATGAGGAGATTCCGGTTCAAACTGGAAAAAGTTCTTGAGCTGCGTAAAAATACCGAACGGGAGTGGGAACTCAAGCTTGCCCGTATTTCCGGTATATGCATCAATCTAAAATCTAAAATAGAAGCTCTCACGGAAGAGAAATCCCGGATCAGCGCCATGAAAGTGGAAACCGGGGATGACGGCGCTCTGCTGCTCGATATGTCCGGACGGAAGGCCCGGGAAAACTACGTTTCCCGTCTCACCCTGGAGATTGGAAAGCTTAACCGGGAACTGGAAGCTCGGGAAAAAGAGCGGAGTGAAATTAAAGACGGATACCTTAAAGCTTCCCGGGAGCGGAAAGTGCTCGATAAACTTAAAGAGAAAAAAGCCGATGATTATTATAAGGAACAGCTGGGTGAGGAACAGTCTGTAACTGACGATGTTGCTTCCCGGATGTCGGTGAGAAATGGAGAGCAGGACAATGAAGAATCCTAAAATAACCCCCAAGGTCGGTGCCGCTCCCAGGATAATACTGTTGATTCTCCTGCTCCTTGTACTTTTTTCAGGGGGACTGCTTTGGTTTGACTATCTTGGGATCCTGAACATCCGGGACAGGTTCGGTCCTGTACTAAACTTTCTCGGTTTGGAACGGCGGCCTGCCCTGGAGGCGGGAGCTGATCCGCTTCTCCTGGAAGGTGAACGGCTTGCAAAACTGGAGGAAGCTCTGGAGATCCGGGCTCAAAACCTTGATGAGCGTGAACAGGCTCTGCAGCAGCAGGAAGAGAATTTTCAGCAGAAGCTCGGGGAACTTGAAGAACTTGAAGAATCGCTTAACGAGCGGATAAGTACATTCGAGGCCCGTTTGGAAACATATAATGATGAACGTGCTAACCTTCAAAGGATTTCTGCCGATCTAGTAGGTATGAGGCCGGAAGAAGCGGTTGAAATTCTCTCCGGTTATGATGATCAGCTTCTAATTGATGTACTTCGGGTTACCGAAGAAGTCGCTGAAGAAGCGGGAGAGCTTTCGATGGTTTCGGTTTGGCTTTCCCGAATGGATCCGGTACGTGTCGCGGAGATCCAGCGCAAGATGGTGATAAAACCGAACGGTTAATCTTGGAGGAAACGCAGTTGGACAGTTTTTTAGTGACCATGACTCCCTCTACTGCTGAAAAACAGCCCCCCCATGCTCAAAGAGAAGCTTCTGCAGCGGGAATAGAAACCGGTCTGAGCCCGTTCGAGGTGCAGCTCTCCAGAGAAATGGAGAAAACTTCCCGGGAGCGGGAATCCGCCGGAAACAGACCGGAAACAGAAACATCGGCGGAAAAACCCGAGGAAACGCCCGCGGAAGCATCGGATGAAAAGACCGGCCGGCCCGCTGAGCCGGAGACCGACGCGAAATCAGCCGATAATCCGGAAAAGCAATCCGAAAAGGAAGGAGTCGAATCCGGTGAAGAAGCTCCCGTTTTGTTCCGGGTCGGAATCAGAAAAAATCAGCCCGTACAGGCGGAAAAAGATAAAGCAGCATCGGATAAAAGCAAACAAGTCCCGGTTAAACCTGTCCCGGCGAAAATTGCCCATGTCAAGAAGCAGGAACCGGATAAGCCGCCTGGAGAAGCAGAAGCGTATATTCATGAAAAACCGGAGAGTAAAAAGAAATCATTTACCGGAGATAAAGAAAATCAGAAAACCGGTAAGGTTATAAAAGATGCCGAAGTAAAGGCGGATCAGACCCGGTCGGGCAGTATTGATGAGAAAAGTGTAAAAGAGCCGGTTAAAGGCCGGATATCGGAAAAGACGGATATTGCGCCGTCTCCGGAGAAGGCTGAAAGCGGGGACGGGGCGGAAAAGTCCGTTATGAACCGGGTCAGACCGGAACAGCAGGAGATAAAAGCGGGGGAAGGTCCGCGGGAAGGAGTGATCTTTACCCGGAAAGCCGAAGGTCCGGACCGCGGATTCAGCCTTAATGTGACCGATTGGAGAACGCCGGCGGATAAAGGCGGAGCAAAACAAAGCAAACATGTTACGAAAACATCCACCGTCGAATCACAGGGTCCGGATATTTCTGCTTCAAAAAGTGATGTTTCTGCTAAGGGATCTTTTCAGCTTCGCCAGGAAGCTGAGCCCCCGGCTTCTCAGTTTCAGCGGGTATTCAGGAACGTTCAGGAACAGATGCAGGGTGATTTTGTCCGGTCGGCGCGTCTGGTTTTGAAAAACGCCGGAAACGGAGAAATCCGTCTGCTCCTCCGGCCCGAGGAGCTCGGAAGCGTCAGGATTAAAATGGAAGTCGGAGATAACCGGATAACCGGCAGAATCATTGTGGATTCACCGCAGGCCAGGGAAACCATGGAGCAGAACCTGCCAAGTCTCTACAAGGCTCTTAAGGAGAGCGGATTTGAATCCGCCTCCCTGGATATTTCCCTGGGCAACCGGGAAGACGGCGGAGAGGCCGGAAACAGAAGTAAAAGGAACAGTGAAACCGGAAACATCCGGCAGGCAGCCGGAGAATTCGAGCTGAATACGGTATTTGCCGATATAAGTACTCAAGATAATATGCTTGTCAATTTGATGGTTTAGGAGGAACGGAAGGGATATGGATTTTTCCACGTTAATGAACAATCAGGAAGTTTCAGTGCTCAAATCCCAGGTCAAGGGGATGAATGATGCGATCCTGGGTGAGCGGACAGTAAAGCAGGAACTGGGAAAGGATGATTTTTTACAGCTCCTCCTTACCCAGCTCACTCATCAGGATCCGACGGAACCGCTGGAGGACAAGGAGTTTATCGCCCAGATGGCTCAGTTCTCCACTCTGGAACAGATGAGCAACATGAGCCGCCAATTCACGGAAATGGCGGGACTCCTCTCTTCCAGTGAGGCCATGAGTCTCTTAGGACGAGATGTCCGGATTATAGCGGACGGCGCGGAAGTAACCGGTACCGTTCAGGAAGTACGCCGAGGGGAGTTTCCCCAGGTACTCGTTAATGGAACATACTACGATTTTGCCGCTGTAGACGGGGTACTCTCCCGCGGCGGCAAGGAAGAATAAGGAGGCGCCACTATGATGCGGTCGTTGTACTCCGGAGTTTCCGGACTGCAGAATCATCAGACAAAAATGGATGTTATCGGAAACAATATATCCAATGTAAATACAACCGGTTTTAAAAAGAACCGGGTGATCTTTCAGGATATGCTCTATCAAACCCTGTCGGGAGCAGCACGTCCCCGGGAAGAAGTAGGCGGTGTAGACCCTAAACAGGTGGGATTGGGAATGACAATTGCCAGTACCGATACCGTTCATACCCAGGGATCTCTTCAAACGACTGGTAAAGCCGAGGATGTCGCCATCAACGGAAACGGTTTTTTTGTACTCAGGAAAGGAGACCAGCTCTACTACACCAGGGACGGATCTTTCGGGATCGATGAAGAGGGAATGTTCGTAAATCCCGCGAACGGAATGCGGGTCCAGGGATGGCAGGCAGAAACGGTGGACGGCAATACAACGATCAACACCTCGGCGGAACTTCAGGACTTGGTAATTCCGGTAGGAAGCAAGGACCCGGCAGCCTCTACCTCAATGGTGGAACTGGCGTGCAACCTGAACAAGAACCTTCCCGAAATCCCCCCCGGCGCCACTCTGGAGGATGTGGACGCAGGGACCCGGGTTGTTACCCACAACATATACGATTCCATGGGAAACACCCACCAGCTCAGGGTAGAATTCACCAAAGTAGTTGGTGAAACCAACCAATGGCAGGCAGCCGTTACGGTTGATCCCGATTCGGAAACGCCCACAAATACCCTGGTAAATATCGGCGGTGTGGATGCCGAGCCATCCAACATTTTTACCATGGAATTTTCTAATGACGGTACCCTGCTTCAGGTTACCGACGCCGCGGGAGACGTTATTGACGCGGGAAACCTTGCGGTGGATGTGTCGTTTGATGTGCTGCAGGCTACCCCGCCGGTTGAAGGTGGACCTCCCCTGCGGCAGGATTTCCAGTTAAACCTCGGTGAGGCAGGATCGTTTGTAGACTCCATGACTCAGTATGCTTCACCGACTTCAACGAAGGTTTTTGCCCAGAACGGCAACGGTATGGGATACCTTGAATCGTTCCGGATCGACCAGAGCGGAATAATTACGGGTGTATTCTCTAACGGCACCAACCGTCCTCTGGGTCAACTTGCTCTGGGCAGTTTCACAAACCCGGGGGGACTGGAAAAAATCGGAGAAAACAATTTCGCGGAGACAATCAACTCCGGAATAGCGGATATCGGACCTTCCGGTATTGCCGGGAAGGGAAAGGTCATAGCCGGAACTCTGGAAATGAGTAATGTCGATTTGGCGGAACAGTTCACCGATATGATTGTTACTCAGCGGGGATTTCAGGCCAACTCTCGGACCATAACCACCTCCGACCAGATGCTTCAGGAACTTTTGAATCTGAAACGGTAATTTTTGATGCCGGCGGGATAGAATGATTCTGTCCCGCTTGCGTTTTGGGGACGAATACAACTATAATTAGAGGGTGATTCCCCATCACCCCTCGAAGAGTAGCATATGATAAAAGTGACGAAGTTAGGCGGGACGGTCTATTATATCAATCCGCACCAGATCGAATATATCGAAACAAATCCCGATACAACACTGATAATGCTTTCGGGGAAACGGCTGGTAGTCAAGGAAAGTTTTCCAGACGTGCTTGATTCTATCATTGCCTACCGGCGGCAGATTGGGGCTTTTAAAAATGAGGAGTAGTCCAGTATGGATTTAGGTACGATAATTGGAATTATCGCCGGTTTTCTCGTTGTGCTGTTCGGTATTATCGTCGGCGGTGCAAGCCCCGGCTTGTATGTCCACATCCCGTCCCTGCTTATTGTTTTAGGGGGTTCCTTCGGTGCCATGATGGTGTCCAATCCCTTAAGCCGGGTGCTGGGTATCATGCGGTACATCACTCAGATCATCAGGACGCCGGACTGGCAGGAAGAAAAAGTGATCAGTGATCTGGTGGCTTTTTCAGAACGGGCAAGACGGGAAGGGCTTTTAGCACTGGAAGATAATCTTGATGAAGTGGAAGATGAATTTATGCGGAAAGGTATCCAGCTTGTTGTTGACGGTACCGATCCGGACATCATCAAGAATATCCTCTATAATGATCTGGGCCAAATCCAGAACCGTCACGACAGCGGAATAAAACTATTTGATGACTGGGGAAAGATTGCTCCTGCGTTCGGGATGATCGGTACCCTTATCGGACTCATTGCCATGCTTGCAAACTTAGAAGATCAGTCGTCTATCGCTGCCGGTATGTCTACCGCGCTTATCACCACCCTGTACGGAGCGTTTTTCGCGAACCTGATTCTTATACCGTTTAAAAACAAGCTGGAAGACCGGGATAAAGCTGAAACCCGGGCGAAAGAAATCATTATTGAAGGAATACTGTCGATACAGTCCGGAGACAACCCCCGGATTCTGCTGGAAAAGCTGATCAGCTTTCTCCCGCCGAGACAGCGGGAAGAACTCCGGCAGGAATCGGTGCGGGAATAATCCGGCATAGGAGAATATATGCCTTTTCCTAAAAAAAAGGAAAAAAAACAGGAAGGCGCCGCTGATTGGCTCTTGACCTACGGTGACATGGTAACACTCCTCTTAACATTCTTCGTGATGATGTTTACTACCGCGGAGATTGACGGGTATAAACTGCAGCTAATTTTAGCCGCCTTTCAGGGGGTCGGTTCTTTGGACGGCGGAAACACCCTTCAGGAGGGAAAGCTGGCTGAGCTGGGAAATAACATCATGACCCTGCCTTCCATGGAGAAGGGAAGAGCACTGGATAAGGCAAAAAAGCTTGCCACCTCCCTTCTGCAGCCGGATATCCAGACGAAAAAGATCCGGATAACCGAAGATGAACGGGGTCTGGTTATCTCCCTTGCGGCTGATTCTTTTTTCGGACCGGCAACCGCGAATGTTAACATTGAGGGCAACAGGGATATACTCAGGAATCTCTCTCTGATGCTCTCTTCGGAAACCCTGGAGAATCGAATGTTCCGCATCGAAGGCCATACCGATTCCATTCCGACCAACCCCAGCGGAGAGTGGGAAACAAACTGGGAACTTTCAATTGACCGTGCCGCAAACATGCTCCACACCCTGGTGGATTACGGCGTGGATGAGGACCGGTTTCATGTTGCCGGTTTTGCCGATACCCGGCCTATCGCCACGAATGAAACTCCCGAAGGCAGAGCGTACAACCGGCGGGTAGAAATAATTATTCTGACTGAAGGCCATATGTAAAGGCGTTAAATAGAAGGAGACTGAAAAATGTCGGATGAGATTTTTGATAATGATGATGAGATTATCGGCGGTGAAGAGGTACAAACCGGCGGAACCAAAAAGGTCGGTTTTCTGCCGGGAATCGTCATACAGATCCTCAAGTGGGCCGCGATTGCGGTGGGAGCAGTCATCTTTATCGTTACCGTGGTGGTGATCACCATGAATATCATGAACCGGGGATCGGTCAACCAAAGCCGGCTCCCGCAGGTAGAAGCTTATGAAGGAGCGCCGGAGATTTTATCCTGGTTCGAAAATATCGGACAGATCAGAACACCTACGGCGGATGAAACGAGACACACCGTGATGGCAAAAATCCTCATCGGGTATCCGAAAGACAACAAGCGAATTCAGACCGAGCTTATCGAACGGACACCATGGATAACCGAACTTGTGCGGAGCTATTTTTCGTCACATACCTCGGATGAACTTCTGGGACAGCAGAACGAACAGCGGGTACAGGAAGAACTCAAGGCCCGCATTAACAATATAATGACGGAAGGAAAAATCAAAGAAGTAATCTTCGGAGATACCTACAACATTGTGGAATTTTAAGGTATAATATAGGTATATGACGGAAGTATTATCCCAGGACGAAATTGATCAGTTACTAACGGCCATATCTTCGGGTGATATAGAAACGGAGGAAGTCCATAAAGCGACGGATCAGCGGAAGATCCGGATTTGGGACTTTAAGCGGCCCGATAAGTTTTCCAAAGAACAGCAGCGGTCGGTCCAGGTAATCCACGACACCTTCGCCCGTCTTACGACCACCTCCCTCAGCGCCCAGCTCCGGAGTCTGGCCCAGGTTCATGTGGCTTCGGTAGATCAGCTCACCTATGAGGAGTTCACCCGGAGTATTCCGAATCCCACAACCCTGGCTATCATCAATATGGATCCTCTCCACGGATCGGCAATCCTGGAAATTGATCCGGCAATCACCTTCACAATTATCGATCTTCTATTCGGAGGACAGGGAGAAGGAATTAAAGTTACCCGGGAGCTTACCGATATTGAGAGTTCGGTAATGGAAGGGGTAATAGTCCGATTTTTGGGAAATATGCGGGAAGCCTGGAGTCAGGTAATTGATTTACGGCCGAGATTGGGTAATATCGATACCAACCCCCAATTTGCATCCATCGTCCCGCCGAACGAAATGGTACTTCTGGTGACTCTGGAAACAAAGATCGGTGATGTGGAAGGGATGATGAACATCTGTATCCCCTATATCACCATTGACGCGATAAGTCCCAAACTGAGCCAGCAGTATATGTACTCCACCATCCGCAGAGGCGGTTCAACGGAAAATTTGAATATTATCCGGGAACGGCTCTTGCAGATGCAGATTCCCGTGGTGATAGAAATCGGGCAGATGGATATCAAGATACGGGATGTCCTGTCTCTCCAGGTAGGGGATGTGGTGCGGCTTCCCGATGTTAGAGTGGGAGACCCTTTTACCTTAAAAATTGTAAATAAACCGAAGTTCCTGTGTAAACCAGGCGTGGTCGGAAAAAAATATGCCATTCAGATTACTAAAAAACTCGAAGAAGTCACCAAAGAAGAATTCGAAGAGCTGGCTTCTGAGGTTGAAGAATAACCCCGGTTTCCACTCCGGGTATCTTAAAACGGGAGGATTACTATGAGTGACGGTTCGTTGTCTCAAGATGAAATAGATGCTTTGCTGCAGGGGTCAGGTGATGTTGATTTCGGTGAAACTCCGTCCGCCGAAGGCGGAGCGGGCCTGGGCAGTCAGGAGATCCGGGCGTTTTCGAAACTGATGGATGAGACCTTGGACTCACAGGCATCCATTTTTTCCATGCTTCTGAGCAAAACAGTCACGGTCAGGGATCCGAAGGTGAATACCCGGAGTCTGCAGGATATTGCCGGAAACCTCGGCAATATGGCGGTGCAGGTAACTGTTGGACTTAACGGCGCCGTGTCCGGTCCCCACGCGTTTTTTGTCCAGGGCGAAGCGGCCCAGAAAATCGCGGGTCCCATGATGGGAGAAGAACAGCTCGAACTGGATGACGCCGCGGTAAACGCTCTGCAGGAAGCTTTTTCCCAGATAACCGGGAATATTGCCACGACGTTAGGAAATAAAACCGGCGGAACAATCATGACCGATCCGGCGGAAGGCACATTAGTTGAATCCGGAGATCTTTCGTTTTCGGAAGATAATCCGGTTACCGTTTCCTATGAGCTTGGAATTGAAGGGGAAGGAAACTACACGATTTACGAAGTTTTCTCCCCGGACACCGTTCAAGCAATTCTGGAAGCCGCAGGTTTAGGCAGCAGTCCGGCGCCCCAGGCGGCGGCAGGCGGCGGCGGGGGAAATCCCTTCGCGGCAGGAGGTCAGTCCCAGGGGGGATTCGGCGGCGGAGGCGGCGGTATGAATCCATTTTCCACCGGTCCGGGAGAACCGGATGTACAGGCAGTTCAGTTTCCCGGACTGCAGCAGCAGAATGTTCCGTCGGAACAAGGCAATATAGGTCTTCTTATGGATGTATCCATGGAGATGACCGTTGAACTTGGACGGACAAAATGGCTTATCAGGGATATTCTCGGGATGGCGGAGGGGACAATCGTACAGCTTGATAAGCTGTCGGGAGAACCGGTAGACATCCTGGTGAACAACAAACCCATAGCGAAGGGGGAGGTTGTGGTTATCGATGAGAACTTCGGTGTCAGGGTCACTGAAATAGTCTCCGGAATGGACAGACTTGGTAATCTGAAATAAGGTTTGTTAACTAAAGAAGTCCGAAAAAAGTAAAAAAACAGTGAAAAAAATGCAAATTCACGAAACAATCGGTTGATGAATCGGTAAAAGAGCCGTAGAATAGTATATATCTGGAGAAATTTTTTTCCGGATCCGGAAGGAGACAGAATATCGGCTGTTTCCGGAAGGTGATTTGGGAGGGGACAATGAAACGACTCGTTATCTGTTTAAGTATCATAATACTATCATTCTCATTACCACTCTTCTCTCAGGAACAGGCCGGGTCCGGTTCTTCTCCCAGTTCGGAAAATACATCAGACGGAACGATGGTGGATGAAACTGCAATACGGATCGGCGGACAGGAAGATCCCGCCGAAGACGGGCAGGCGGAAGTTCCCGATTCGTCTCTGGGAAGTTTAAGCATCTGGAGTTTCCTCCGGATGATCCTGGTTCTGGGTCTTGTGGTCGGCGCAATTTATCTTATTTTTCATTTCTTAAAAAAAGCCGGCGGATCCAAATTCAAAGATTCCGATCTCATCAAAATAATCGGTACAAAGCAGATCTCAGCAAACAAATATCTCTATCTTGTTGAAGTAGGAGGACTGCTCTACCTGGTGGGAAGCGGCGAAAACGGTATGCAGCTCGTTTCGGAGATTACCCGGCAGGAAGTGGTGGATGAACTTTTGATTCAGGCGGCCGCGAATCCTGAAGTTCCCAAAAAGAATTTCGCCGACATGTTCAGCGGAATGTTCCGCGGGGGCGGATCATCCGGATTTTCCGGTATCGGCGGCGGCGGAGGTTCCGCGATCGGCTCCGCGGATTTTTTAAAAAAGCAGCGGGAGCGGCTTAAGAACATTAAAAATAGTCCGGGTATTTAGAATTCCGGCATGTTTCATTATTGGGGGGGGAAATGATAAAACGTATCGCGGGAGTTACCGGTCTTCTGCTGCTTCTTGCCGCGGCAGTACCGCCGGTCCAGGCCCAGGATGTACCCGGTCCGGGACCGGATCAGGAAGTTACACCTGCCATGGAGATACCTTTCATCGATCTCTCGGTCCGAGCACCGGACGGCAACCAGGAAGTTTCGTTTACTCTGCAGCTCCTTTTGTTATTGGCCGTTCTGAGCATCGCCCCGTCCATCATTATTCTCCTGACTTCTTTCCTCCGGATCGCTATCGTTTTTGATTTCATCAAGCGGGCCCTTTCTCTGCAGCAGGTTCCTCCCACTCAGGTGCTTATGGGGGTGGCCCTGTTTTTGACCCTCTTTATCATGTGGCCCACGGTGACGACGGTCTACGAAAATTCGATACAGCCCTTTGCAGCCGGTGAAATCGGTTTTCAGGAGGCTTACGAGAATTTCATTACTCCCCTCCGGGTTTTTATGTACCGCCAGATGCGGGAAGATCCCGGCAATATCAGTTTATTTATGAAGATGAGTAATCTTCCAAAGCCGGAAAATCTGGCCGATGTGCCGACCCAGGTTCTGATACCGGCTTTTGTGCTTCACGAAATGACCGTTGCGTTTAAGATGGGAATCCTTCTGTTTATTCCCTTTATAGTAATCGATATGGTAGTCGCTTCAACCCTGATGTCCATGGGTATGATCATGCTGCCGCCGGTAATGATTTCCCTTCCGTTCAAAATTATTCTGTTTGTACTAGTTGACGGATGGGGGCTGATTACCCAGCAGCTTGTGGCAAGCTACGGATAGGGAGGTAGGATATGTCGTTAGGATTCGCGGTGGCAGTCATGCGGAACGGTATCCTTCAGGTTCTTCTGATGGCCGCGCCGGTTTTGATTGTCAGTGTAGTGGTAGGATTGATCGTTTCTATCTTTCAGGCCACCACGTCGATACAGGAACAGACTCTCACTTTTGTCCCGAAAATCGCGGCAATTCTGGTCTCCCTGATTGTTTTCGGATCATGGATATTCTCGTCAATGCGGGAATTCGCCCTTTCAATCATTAATATGCTTCCGGAGATGGTTAAGTGATTCAGGACCTTCAGGTATTTTTCCTGATTTTCGCGCGGATTTTCGCGCTCCTTATCGTTGCACCCCTGATCTCTTCCCGTTCCGTTCCCAGCATAGCCCGGATCGGGCTTACCCTTTTTGCCGCGGTGACCGTTTTTCCGTGGGTCAAGGAGCTGGGGTACCCTATCCCCGATTTGGGGTTGAGCTACAGTCTGTTAGTCCTCGGGGAAGCTCTCGTCGGCGTGATACTCGGTTTCTTCCTGGTTTTAATACATTCCGCGTTTCAGGTGGCGGGGCAGTTCTTTTCTCTGCAGATGGGATTCGGCGCCTCCCAGGTCTACGATCCCTTATCGCAGGTTTCAATGCCTCTTATCGGACAGCTGTTCTACATAATGGGAATGTTCATCTTTGTTACCGTAGACGGTTTTCAAAAACTCTTCCTGTCCGGTATATACCGTTCTTTTAACTCTATTAAAGCGGTGGACCTGGTGTACAACAAGGACCCGCTCATCGGGATGATCCTAAAAGGACTGGGCGGACTGTTCGAACAGGCTCTCATCATAAGCTTCCCGGTTCTCGGAACCCTTTTCCTGATCTCGGTGACTATCGGACTTATGTCCAAGGCGGCGCCGCAGATGAACCTGCTGATGATGGGATTTCCCATTTCCATCGCCGTAGCGTTTCTGATAATCTTCCTCTCCATGCCCTTCATCGTTGAGGCATTCGCCCGTATTATAGAAGGCAGCCTGGAACAGATATCGATCCTTATTGACCGGATAGCAGGGGGGACGGCGCAATGAGTGAGTTTCTGTACCGGACAATTCCGCCCCTAAAAGATTCTTCCTTCGCCGGAATGCACCTTAGGTGGTTCGCTGCCGAGGATGAGGGACGGACCGAAGATCCGACGGAACATAAGATCCGGAAGGCCAGGGAGGAAGGGAAGGTCGCGAAATCCCCCGAAGTTCCCTCCACCATGGTTCTACTTATGACGGTGGTAACTATCGCCTTAATCGCCTCTTTTCTTTTCAACGGTTTCGCGGAAATGATGACCTACTTTTTAAGCCGAACGGGTCAGATAGATGTTCTAACCGATCCCACAGTCACGACTTCTTTTTACCGTTATTTTCTCCGCCTCGTCCTACCGGTGGCAGTGGTCGCTTTCGCCGGGGCTGTGATCGGGAATATTCTGCAGGTCGGCTTCATGTTCACCACCAAGACCATCAAGCCTGATTTTTCGAAGGTCGCACCGAAGTTCGGTAAGTTTTTTAAACGGGCTCTGTTCTCCCTTGAAGCGGTGTTCAATCTCGGAAAGACCCTCCTGAAGGTTGTAGTCATCGGGTTTATTGCCTATTTAAATATCAGGGCGAATTTGGGTGAACTTATAATGCTGATCCAGTTCTCCTTTCTCCAGTCATTTTCTTTAGTGACAGGGATCGCCTTCGCAATTCTGCTGGAATCCGCGATATTCCTTCTGGCAATATCGGTGGTGGATTACTTTTTTCAGCGCAGGCAGCACAGAGAATCCCTCAAAATGAGCCGGCAGGAGATCAAGGAAGAGCGGAAAACCTACGAAGGTGATCCGCTGGTAAAGAACCGGATGAAGCAGCGGATGCAGGAGCTCCTCTCCAGGAACATGATCCAGAGGGTGGAAGAGGCCGATGTGGTGGTAACCAACCCGACCCATTACGCGGTTGCCATGGAGTACCGGCGGGAAACGATGGACGCGCCTACCGTCACCGCGAAAGGGCAGGATCACCTGGCCCAGCGGATCCGCGAAGCGGCGGATGAACACGATGTTCCCATAATTGAAAACAAGCCGCTTGCCAGGGCGCTTTATGCTGAGGTTGATATCGGTGATACGATTCCCGAACGGTATTATGAAGCGGTGGTAACGGTACTGAAACAGGTGTATAAGATGAAAGGACAGGCCGGAAGGGCAGTTTAAAAGGGGTAATATGTAATGGCTGATGTTCAGCGTATTTTCAGTAATGCTTTCCTCAGACAGCGAAGCGACATCCTCGTCGCGATCGGTGTGATTATCGCGGTGATGATGTTCATCATCCCCCTGCCCGCGGTAATTCTCGACACCCTGATGTCCCTGAACCTTGTTTTCAGTCTCCTTGTTGTTTTGATAGTACTCTACACAAAACGGTCTTTGGATTTTTCCATTTTTCCAACACTGCTTCTGATATCGGCGGTGTTTGGGCTGGCTTTGAATGTTTCTTCCACCAGGCTTATTTTGGCTCAGGGAGAGGATTTCAAGGGTCAGGTTGTCCGGGCCTTTTCCAGTTTTGTGGTTGGAAGCGGGGGTACGGAAGGTATCGTCATCGGAGCGATCATTTTCGTTATCATTATAGTCGTCCAGGTAGTTGTTATAACCAAAGGCGCGACCCGGGTTGCCGAAGTAGCTGCCCGGTTTACCCTGGATGCTCTGCCGGGTAAACAGATGGCCATAGAAGCGGAGTACAACTCCGGGGCCATAAGCGAAGAAGAAGCAAGCCGTCGGAAAATAGATCTAGAAAAGGAAGTTGATTTTTACGGCGCTATGGACGGTGCCGCCAAGTTCGTGAGCGGTAACGTAAAAGCGGGTATATTCATTACGGTCTTAAACGTGGTAGGAGGAATTGTAGTCGGTGTTACCCTGCATAACGAAACATTCCAGACCGCGCTGAACAATTACATTTCCCTGGCCATTGGTGACGGACTGGTATCCCAGTTCCCGGCATTGCTGATTTCGGTCGGAACGGGACTCATCGTAACCAGGGCTGTTTCGGACGGTACTTTCGGTTCCGACGTTACCCAGCAGTTTTCGCACCAATCAAAAGTTTACTGGATCGGTGCCGCCTTTCTGCTGCTTTTGGGGTTTCTTCCAGGCTTTCCCTGGTATGTCTTGATCCCCTTGGGGCTTCTAATGGGGTTTCTGGCGTACCGGATGACCGGCAGGCAGATTGCCCGGGAAACCGAAGAAGAGGAAGAGGCAGCCGCCCGGAAGGGTACGGAAGCTCCGGCTGAAATATCCCCGGTAGCTCCGCTGGATCCGATCTCCATGGAACTCGGATACGGTCTTGTTCCGCTGGCGGATAAACCCCAGGGAGCCGAGCTTTTGGACAGGATAACCCGGATCAGACGGGAAATCGCGCTGGATCTCGGTCTTGTGGTACCCAGGATAAGAATCGTGGACAACCCCCGGCTGGAACCGTCGGAGTACAGTTTGAAAATCCGGGGCGTTGAAGTAGGCCGGGGAAACATCAGGCTGGGCCATTTTCTGGCCATCAATCCGGGTGGTGTCCGGGAAGAGGTGGCCGGTGAAAAGACCCGGGATCCCGCGTTCGGTCTGCCGGCGTTATGGATAATGGATTCCCAGCGGGAAGCAGCGGAGCGGGCAGGGTATACCGTTGTCGACGCGCCTTCGATTATTGCGACCCATCTTACCGAGATAATAAAACGGCACGCCGCGGATATTCTGGACCGGCAGGAGGTGAAATCTATCCTGGACACGATAAAACAGGACTACTCGGCGGTTGTGGAAGAGGCGCAGCGTGAACTCACCATCGGCGACATTCAGAAAGTGCTTCAGGGTCTGCTCCGGGAACAGGTATCTATCCGGAACATGGTTATTATTCTGGAGACCCTGGCCGATTACGGAGGCGTAACAAAGGAGACGGTCTTCCTCGTGGAAAAAACGAGACAGGCTTTGGCACGGCAGATTTCACTGCAGTATGCCGACGAAGAGAAGAAGCTTCATGTAATCACTATAAATCCTGAACTTGAACAGCAGATTGTGGATTCCCGGATGGACACACCGTCCGGTCCGGTAGCCGCTCTAGCTCCGGATGTTCAGCGGCAGTGGATAAACGCGCTGACCAACACTGTCCGGAGTGTGCAGGAACAGGGATATTTCCCGATTATACTCTGTTCCGAAGCGGCTAGAGCCATGGTAAAACAGAGTACCGCCAGAGAGGTGCCCGATCTGGCTGTGCTGTCGGTACCTGAAATAGTAAATGATATTGAAGTAGAAAGGATTGGAGAAGTACACTTGCAATAGTAAGGAAAAAAGTGATGGAATATTTTACGGAACAAGCATTGAGTCATCAGGAAGCTCTCAATAAAGTACAGATGAAGTACGGCGACCGGGCCCGGATAATGAACCACCGGAGTGTCAAAATGGGCGGATTTCTCGGTCTCTTTTCCCGGGAGGGGGTGGAAATTAACGGGTACATCGCCTCGGCACCGCCGCCTAAAAAGGATTTTGATAAGCAGAAAGCGGAAATACTGGCTACGGTGCAAAAGACAAGTTCCATAGAACTGGTGCTTAAGGAAGTTCAAGCCCTCGGAGAGCGGCTCGACCGGAATGGTTCCGGGCATGAAGAAAAGCAGAACCATCCCTCCATTATCAAGGCATCAGAACTGTTAAGCAGGAACGAATTCTCCTATACGTTTATCCGGAAATCTGAAAAATGGATGAAAAACACATTCACCCTTGAGGAGCTTGACGATTTTTTGCTTGTTCAGCAGCGTCTTGCGGAATGGATCGGCAGGCAGGTTGTTATTCACAATCCGAAAAGACGGGAAAAACCGATGGTCTTCATCATTGTAGGTCCTACCGGAGTCGGTAAAACGACGACAATAGCTAAACTGGCCGCGACCTATGCAATCGGCAACGAAAGCTCCCGCCCGAGAAAAGTCCGGATACTGACAATAGACAATTACCGGATCGGGGCTAAACAGCAGATCGAAACTTACGGTGAGATAATGGAAATTCCGGTTTCGGCCGTAGAAACGAAGGAAGAGGTCCAGAAGTATCTCGCCCTATATGAGGATGCTGATATTATCTTTATAGATACAATCGGAAAAAGCCCCAAAGATTTTGTTAAACTGGCGGAAATGAAGGAATTGCTTCACTCCTGCGGCACAAAAGCCTCGGTGCACCTTGCCGTGAGCTCCACAACAAAGCCGGGAGATATCGAAGAAATAATTCGACAGTTTGAATCTTTCGGCTGCGAATCAATCATACTCACCAAGCTCGATGAAACCAGCCGGGTCGGGAACATCATTAGTGTATTAGCCGAAAAAAAGAAGGAGCTTTCCTACTTTACGACCGGCCAGCGGGTTCCCCAGGATCTCGAACGGGCGACGGTCAAGGAATTGCTCCTGCGGCTGGAAGGTTTTACAATAAACAGAAATCAGTTAGAACAAGCCCTTAATCCGCCTTCTGGCGGAGAACAGGAAGATAAACGGAATAACGGAGAAATAGATGGCTGATCAGGCAGAAACGTTACGGGAAATGATGAAAAACAAGGGATCCTCAAACGGATCCGGAGGTACCAGGATCATTACGGTTGCCAGCGGAAAGGGCGGAGTAGGTAAAACAAACATTTCAACAAACCTCGCCATTGCTTATGCCAAACTCGGAAAGAAGGTCATATTGATGGACGCTGACCTGGGATTGGCAAATGTGAATGTGGTTCTTGGAATCATTCCGAAGTACAACCTTTATCATCTAATCCGAAAACAGAAGAAACTCGACGAAATAATTATGGATACGGATTACGGTATCAGGATTGTAGCCGGCGCGAGCGGGTTCGCGAAAATCGCGAATCTGACTGAGGAAGAGCGGCAATCTTTCATACAGGAGTTATCGAAACTCTCCAGCGCGGACATAATCATAATTGACACTTCCGCCGGAGTTTCCGCGAATGTTCTCTCCTTTGTCGCGGCAGCGGATGAGGCCGTCATCGTTACAACACCCGAACCTACAGCCATCACCGACGCTTACGGAATAATAAAAATTATTGCTACCGAAATTGATAATCTTGGACTCAGCCTGAAACTTGTCGTAAACCGGGTAAAATCGGTGACGGAAGGAAAGCGGGTAGCGGAGCGGGTTATAAATATTGCCGGACAGTTTCTGAATCTGAAAGTTGAATATCTCGGATATGTTTATGAAGATCCGGTAGTTCATAACGCGGTACTGAAACAGAAGCCGTTTCTGATTGTAGATTCCAAGAGTAAGGCTGCGAATTGTGTCCATCATATTGTGAGTAAGCTGGAAAAGGTAAGTTATACCGAAGGAGGCGGCATTTCTAAGTTTTTGAAACGTCTATTCGGGGCACAGCAGGCAGGAAGGTGAAACTTGACGGGATGGCGATTTTACCATAATCTGGAGATAAGGAGCGGTTCCGGATGCCCGAGAACTTAAATTGGAAGATCGTTGCAGGCGCCGCGGCTGGTGCTTTTCTCATCGCCTTTATAATCGCGGGTGTTGCTGGAGTGGGCTTCGGCAAGATGATCCTGCGCGGTTTTTTAGGCGCTCTAGTGTTCGGGGCTCTCGGGGCGGGATTAAGCATTGTAATTGCCCGGTTCCTTCCTGAATTACTGACACCTCAGGAACAGACCTCTGCGGAAGAAGATTTTAAGCCGAAAGAAACCGGCAGAAATGTAGATGTTGTAGTGGAAAATGATGAAGAAATCGGAGCGGGCGTCTACAATTTAGAAGTTGCAGATGACGAAGAGCTAGAAGAAATTGCAGGTGACTCCACCGGGGATTCCGAAGAACCCGCAGCTGATTTGGAACCGGCGGAAGATCTTCCGGAGAGCGGGGAAGCTGGTTCCGGTGAAAATGTGAACTTCAATGAAGATACAGATGATTCTCTGGTTGAAGAGGTAGAAGAACTGTCTCCGGAAGAGGACGATTCAGAAGAATTCCGGGAAAGTATTGCAGCCGAAACAGTCGAGCCGGATGATGATGTTGAAAATCTGCCGGATGTAGACCGGTTTTCCGGATCTTTTCAGGATACTCTGGAACAGGACGAGGAAAACGAGCAGGAAGAACCGCCCCGGAAGCAGTTTTCTCCGGAACAGGAAAATCCGTTTCCTGATCAGGATCCGGAAACAATGGCACGGGCTATCCGGACAGCATTAAAGAGAGATTCCGAATGATGATTTTTAAGAGGAGAGGATGTTCCGCGGAGCGGCACCGATTACTCCATTCAGACGGGAAGGTATGTTAATTATGAGCGAAAACGTTACCGCCGAAAAAAAAGAAGAAGAACTTTGGCATCAATATAAAAAGAAGAAAGATTCTAAGTTAAGAGATTATTTTGTAAAAAAATATGCTCCTTTAGTAAAGTATGTAGCGGGTAAGGTGGCAGTTGGGATGCCGAGCAACGTGGAGTTTGACGATCTTGTCGGATACGGTGTTTTCGGTCTCTTTGACGCGATCGAAAAGTTTGATCCCGCGAAGCATGTAAAATTTAAAACCTATGCCGTCACTCGGATCCGGGGCGCAATCTTTGATGAGCTCCGCTCCATTGACTGGGTACCCAGATCGGTCAGGCAGAAAGCCCGGCAGGTAGAAGAATCGGTACGGAAACTTGAATCCTCCCTTGGAAGACCCGCCACGGATAAAGAAATCGCGAAAGATATGGGAATGTCCTCAAAGGATTTCGAAAAAATGATGATGAAGATCAGCGGGACATCAATTCTATCCCTGAATGAGGTGTGGTACAGCGGAGATGAGAACGACAAAATTTCAATTTCCGACAGTATCGAATCTCCGCAGAGTCTTAATCCCGACACGATCGTCGAAAAGGATGAAATAAAACGGGTTATTATAGAAGCAATCAACGAACTTCCGGACAAAGAGAAGAAGGTGCTTGTTCTATATTATTATGAAGATTTAACGCTAAAAGAAATCGGGCAGGTTCTCGAAGTAACAGAATCTAGAATATCTCAGCTCCACACAAAAGCAATCATGCGGCTCCGGGCAAAACTGACCAATATCAAGAAAGGAATCATGTAGTCAGGAGAATCTATGGGGAAAACAGTCAGTTTTAATGAAATCCGGGAATACATGGAAACGCAGGCCGAGGAAGACCGGAAGCGCAACTATGTTACCGTTACGGCTGATTCCCTGGATGATGCCCTGAATCAGGCATCCGTTGAGCTTGGTGTGCCTATAAAAAAAATCGAATACGAAATAATCGAGAAAGGGGCTAAAGGTCTCCTCGGAATGGGGAAGAAAAGTTTTCTCATCATGGCCTACACGGCACGGGAAGAAAGCGAGGTATCCGAAGAAGATATCGGTATAGATTTCGGAACTCTGGGCGGAGGTTCTGAGGAAGCGGTAACAGACGGCAAAGCTGCTGTTCGGTTTTCGACGGATGGTATTCTGCTGAAGGTTACAAAACCCAGCCGCGGCGGAAAAAAGGTTGATGAACGGGACGCTATGGACCGGCTTTTGGAACGGCTGGGAACGACAGACCCGGTTGACACCTCCCTGGTTTCAAAGACCGTAAAACAAGCTCAGGGTGAGTTTATTAAGGTCGGCGATTTCGAGCATAATCCGGCAAATGACGCCATGGTCACGGTGGATATTACCGATATGGAAATGAAAGCCTACCTGAATGCTACCCCTCCGGGAAAAGGCGGAACAGATCCGGAATATGATTACATAATCACCTTCCTTCAGAACAATAATGTAGTTGAAGGGATTAAAGAAGATGAAATCCGTTCCTTTATTGAAAATCCCGTATATGGAGAGCCTATTTTGGCAGCGGAAGGGAAAGCGCCGGAAAACGGAGCTGACGCCCGGGTAGCCTACAACTTTGAAACTGATAAATCGAAAGTTAAGCTCAAAGAAAAAGACGGAAAGGTAGATTTTAAGGAACTCAATATCATCACTAATGTCGTTGAAGGTCAGGTAGTGGCTCGGAAGATTCCCGCGGAACGGGGAAAAAGCGGCAGAACGGTAACCGGTAAACTGCTCCCGGCAACAGATGGAAAAGATGTTAATATAAATGCCGGTAAAAATGTTGCAGTATCTGAAGACGGTACGGTTGCAACAGCCGAATTGAACGGTCAGGTGGTGATCCAGGCCGGCAAGATAAATGTCGAACCGATATATGTGGTTCAGGGAGATGTGAACCTTAAAACGGGAAATATTCTTTTTCTGGGAACCGTTATCGTTAAAGGAAATGTGGAGGACGGTTTTTCCGTCAAAGCTTCCGGAAACATTGAAGTAATGGGCAGTGTCGGAAGATGCGAACTCGACGCGGAAGGGGACATTGTCGTACATCAGGGGATTGCCGGAAAGAACTCAGGTATTGTACAGGCGGGACAGACTGTCTGGTCTAAGTTCATCGAAAACACCCGGGTAGAAGCCGGTGAACTGGTGGTTGTTTCGGACGGAATTATAAATTCGGAAGTATTTTCCGATAAAAAAATTATATGCAAAGGGAAACGGGCAAATATCGTCGGGGGTAAACTCCGGGCGGCTTCAGAGATCAACGCAAACGCTCTGGGGTCTGTTGCCGGAATGGAGACTATTCTTGAAGTGGGATACGATCCGAAGATAAAAGAGCAAATGCTTAAGCTGGATACAGAACGGGAAGAATTAACCAAAGAACTTGATGAAATCAATCTGAACTTGTCTACGATTCAGTCGGCGGTAAAGAAGACCAAAAAGAAGCTGAGTCCGGATAAGAAGGAAGCCCTGGACAGAATGCTGAAACGGGCAAAAGAAATATCGGCCCGTATAAGCGAAATTGACACCGACCGGGAAGAAAAAAAGCAGTATCTTTCTCAGCTGCAAATGGACGGCCGTATTTCAGCATCCGGAAAAGTGTATCCGGGTGTAAAAATCAGCATAAAAGATGCTTTTCTGGAAGTCCGGAACGAGTTCAAATCCGTCACCTTTATTTCCGAAGCGGGTAATGTTAAAATTTCGAAATACATAGAATCGGAGGAAGATACTGATCTGATTCGCAAGGATTGATCATGGCAATTCAACCAATTGATGTGCAGGTCCTGTTTTCCAGATTGAGCCAGATCGGAAAGGAACAGGCCGCCAGTAAAGACGCTATTCTCCAAAGCCAGGCCGCAGCGGGTAACGAAATCCTTGAAAAGACCAGGCAGCAGGAAAGATCAGTCCGGGAAACAGACGACATAGAGGAAGGTCCTGATAAAGCTAACGATGAAGAAGAGAAGAAAAACCAAAAGCGGAACGGCGCCCGCAAGGAGCGGCAGCAGGAAGATGAGCGGCAAGTATTTACGGATCCTGATATAGGTACCCAGGTAGATATTTCCGGTTGATATTATGAATCTTCTAATCACTTTAGCGGTCAATCTACTGCTGATGGCAGTTTTCTTTATATTTATCACGAAAAGAATGGAACGGCGGTTCAGTACCGAATTATTTCTGGAGGATGTCCGGAAGGAAGTTGAAGGTATTATTGTCGAATTGAACGGTACCACGGACCGGAATATCGCGCTTGTGGAAGACAGGATTCAAACTTTAGGAGAAATCTTGCGGAACGCCGATAAAAAAATAGAGATTCTGAACAGGGAATCGCGGCGTAAGGTAACCAGCGATTTCCGGTACAACGATATTTTAAAGCGGAATCCTCCTTCCGAACCGCCGTCTTCTCGCGTAAAGAGAGAGGAGAAAGAAGCACCCGGGGGAGATGAAGACCTCAAGAAGCGGATACGGGAATTATACCGGCAGGGAATTTCCGCCGCCCTTATAGCAAAAAAAACAGGAGTAACCCAGGGTGAGGTGGATCTTTATATTTCCTTGATAGAAAAAAATTAACACCGGGTAGAGGGAAGATGAAACAGGTGATAGGCATCGACTTAGGTACGACAAATTCTGCCATGGCATTTATGGATGGTGATGAACCCAAGCTAATTCCCAATAACCGGGGAAGCCGCATTACCCCGTCGGTCGTAGCCTTTACTCCGGAAGGAGATGTTCTGGTCGGAGAATCGGCCAAAAACCAGGCGGCTGTAAACGCGGAGGGGACAGTTTCGGCTGTTAAACGAGCCATGGGAACGGACCGTGTTTTTAACGTCCGGGGAAAAAACTACACCCCCGTCGATATCAGTTCATTTATTTTACAGAAGATGAAATCCGACGCGGAAGCATACCTGGGAGAGCC
The DNA here is from genome assembly GCA_964384485.1 of uncultured Spirochaetales bacterium. Classification (GTDB taxonomy): domain Bacteria; phylum Spirochaetota; class Spirochaetia; order CAYLLE01; family CAYLLE01; genus CAYLLE01. Next base: position 44,744 of record CAYLLE010000005.1, read on the forward strand.
GATTACTGAGGCGGTCATTACCGTTCCGGCTTACTTCTCCGAACCTCAGCGCCGCGCAACAGTTGAGGCCGGAAAAAAAGCCGGTCTTGATGTCAGGCGGGTCCTGAATGAGCCCACCGCGGCAGCTCTGGCATACGCGCACCGCATGACCGAAGAGAAGCGCATCCTGGTGTATGATCTTGGGGGCGGAACCTTCGATGTAACGTGTCTGGCAAAGGAAGAAAACCGGTTCGTTGTCAAATCAACCGGAGGCGACCCTTTTTTGGGGGGACTGGATTTTGACAGACTCCTCCTTAAACGGGTTCTCGAATCGTTCCGGAAACAGACGAATCTTCCCCTTGAAGAAGATCCGGTTATTCTTCAGCAGCTGAATGAACAGGTTGAATCTGCGAAAAAAGAACTTTCTTCCAGGGAATCAGCGACCATTTCCCTTCCTTTTATTTCCGGAACGGGGAAACCACTCCATCTCACGTGCTCAGTGTCCCGGCGGGAATTTGATGAGATTATTGATGCTCTGGTAAAGCGTACGATAAAACGGACCCAGCGGGCTGTAGCCGACGCGGGATTCGGGATCTCCGGCATCGACTTTCTGGTCCTTTCCGGCGGAAGTTCCCGGATTCCCCTGGTCCGCCGGTATTTAGACAGAATTCTCTCTCCGAAACAGGCAAATCAGGTAAATCCGGATGAAATTGTTGCTATGGGTGCTGCTGTACAGGCATCGATGCTGAATGGCTCCGATTCATCACTGCATGAAGAAATAATCCTTAAAGAAATAACATCGTATCACCTGGGAGTCGAAATTGAAGGCGACACCTTTGTCCCCATAATACCTAAAAATAGTTCTATTCCCGCGAGGGCGGAGAAAATATTTACAACGGTTGAAGATAATCAATCCTCCGTTGAAATCCATGTGATGCAGGGACAAAGTGAAATTGCTTCTAACAATAGATCACTCGGAAGATTTCTGCTTTCCGGTATCCGGGAAGGCCGAAAGGGACAGCCCCGTATTTCTGTTGCTTTTTCCATTGATGCGGACGGGTTGGCCGATGTCGGAGCCTTCGACCTCGATACAGGAGTTCAGCAGCGGATAAGCATTACACCCCTTCTGGCAAGAGGAGAAAACATCGCGGAAGATAAACCCCGCGATGAAAACGGCAGATTAAGAGCGGCATTTCTACGGGACCGTCTTTTCCGGCTGAAGGAGACGGGTAAACAGGAACTGGGTCCTGATTTTTGTGATGAAATTTCCGAGCTTTTAATGTTAACCGATACCGCAATCGGCGAAAATGATGTAAAATCCATGAAAGAGTGTCAGCTGGCCATGGAAACTCTTATCGGAGAAATTGAAGCGGTAATAGGAAAGGAGGAAGCAGAATATGGAGGCGCTTAATCAGGCCCAGGAACACCGCTGCCTCAAGCTCCTCGGCCTTTCCGGTAACGCCAGCACGGAAGACATAAAACGCGCCTTCCGTATGCTGGCAAAAAAAATGCATCCCGATGCGAATCCGGCGGGGGGGAACCCTTCGAAGTTCGCGGAAATCAGGAACGCGTATGATTATCTGACCCGAAACCGGAAACAGACAATCACCTTTCCCCGGGAAAGAAGCACCTCCGGCCGGAGTTACCGGCCGAACAAAAAAGAACCCGGTATCTTTTCCTGGGGCGAAGATCTGTTGACTTCCGCGGTTCCTTCCGTCCGTATTTTTGCCGCCAGGGCCCTTGGGAACAGCGGAAAAAGAGCGGCTTACACCTTTTTGCGGAAGGCTCTCTATGACACGGATGAATTAGTAGTGCAGGAAGCGGTTAAAAGCATCGGTCAGCTCGAAATCACGCAGTCTGCCGGTGAATTGGCGTCGCTCTACAATCGCTCCGATCGGGAGATGAAATTACATATCCTGTCTGCGGTTGAAAAAATGGGTCATCTGAAAAATTTTCAGAATCTAATTTTGACCGGCATAAAAGATATTGATCCGGATGTCAGAAGAAAGTTTATGAAACTTTTCTTCCGGTACCGGAGCGAAACTGGAGAAACAAGAAACTGATGGATCAGCAGAACACGGGCCGGGATCATCAAAGTCTCTGGCAGATATTTATACGGGATTCCCGGAACTTTATGGAAACTCTTGACACCTCGGTCCCGGAGCTATCAGCATCGAATGAACAGCAGCCGGACATTATTTCGCGGATTTTCCGGGCTCTCCATTCACTTAAATCGGAAGCCGATTTTTTGGAAATAGACGATGTCGCGGCTGCCGCGGATTCGGTGGAGGACGCGCTGAGTGAACTGAAGTCCGGTGGAGATCCGTCGGAAGTTGAAAGGCGATATGCCGGTTTGCGTGATATCCTTAATAAAAAGCTGAAAAAGCGGGGAATAGGGTTCCGGTCCCTAACCAAGCTCGAGTCGGAACGGACGGAAGAGGCTCTGGAACGGAAGGAACAGCTCTATACTGTCCGGTACACAGCCGCGGAAGATGAAGAAGTCCCGTCCGCCAGGCTGTACCTGGCCCTGGACCGGCTGGAACGTATCAGGAATGTTATTGCCGTCGAACCGGCAGCGGAGAAACTCGAGGAAGCAAATCTCAGGTCCATTACAATTCTTTTTTCACAGGGCGGAAAGATTCCGAACGATGACGAAATGCCCCAGGTCGACCGGCTGGATATGGCAGGACCCCTTTTTTACGATCCCCATGCCCCTTCGGACCAGTACCAGGGAGTGGAAGGAGATAATCCGGATGACACGGTACAGACAGCTCCCATCCCCATTGAGGGAGGAAGACGGGGGTATCTCGCGGAAGATTTTCAGAAGACCCTTTTTCTAACGGCATCATTAATACAGAAAACTACGTTTCTTGAAGGAACAATCAGGGAAAGAACGGTAAGGAATATTTTCGGTCTGGATACTCATCTCTGCGGCAGGGAAAAGATCCAGCTTCAGCCGGTATTTGATGAACTTTTAGACCGTGGAAAGAGGATGGCAGCGGAAGCGGGAAAAAATATCAGATTTACCTTTTCCGGCAAATCCGTTGCTGTTTTTCCGCCGATTGCCGAACTGTTGACCGAAATCATCATTCATCTTCTTAAAAACTGCATCGTACACGGTATTGAATCACCGGAAAATCGGAAAGAGCTGAACAAAAATCCGGAAGGCTCTGTTGAAATCGGTATCATAAGAAAAAACGGGATAGATACTATCAGCGTAAAAGACGACGGCAGAGGTATATCCGAAAAAGAGGTAAGGGAAGCCTCGGGCAACCGGGATTCACCGGTCCTGGACATAATTGCCGCGCCCGGTTTTACCACCAGACCGAAGACCGAGCGGAATTCGGGCCGGGGAGTTGGTCTCGATACGGTCCGCCATACCGTCGAGCGGCTTATGGGCGGGAAACTCGTCATGAGAACCGAACCGGGCCGAGGCACGGGATTTTTTATTTCAATCCCTGCCGATCTCCGTCCGGTCCGGTTCATCGTCTGCCGGAACGGGAATGCGTTTCTGGCGGTGCCGGCTTTCGGAATAAAGAAGTCGGAACTAACTGATCACAGCCGGGCTAAAGAATATGCCGTGGAGAACCGCTTGCGGGTTTCCGGCAGCGAATCTAAAGGCTCTGAAGGGAAGGTCCTCATGATTCATTATGCCGACGGGGCATCCGAATTCCTGCTTCTGTCGGACTCACTTGTTTCCGAGGAAGTCTCAATCATCTCTCCTCTCCGGAAGACTAAAGTATACTCCCAGACTGCACGAAAACCGGCACTGATAGTACCGCCGTTAAAGGGAATTTGATCTTCCAAATATACAGACAAAATACAGATAAAATACCCGCGTAGTGCTTGACCAACATGGAAGACCTATGTATAGTATACATACCGTTATGTTTGACAGAAGGTATATCTTTAAAAGCATTTATAGAATTCCGCCCGATTTCCCAGACTGACTTAAATATAATTTAACTTTCAACCGAGGGCTCTTAAATTTCATTGTTGGTTTCGAGCCTTACAAGCGGGTAGTTTTACGGATCTTGATTGATTTATAAAACAAAAGGGCAAAGTAGGTTTGCTTATGTACTTTAGTCCTTTCATGGCGGAAATTATCTTTAATAAGGTAAAAAGATGAGTCAAGAACAGAAAATTAAAATTGAGGTGAAAAACATCTACAAAGTTTTCGGCCGGCACTCCAAAAGGGGAGTTGAGCTTCACCGGAAAGGTGTCTCTAAGGATACACTTTTGAAGAAGCATAAACTTTCACTTGGTGTTGCTGATGCTTCCTTCGTTGTATATGAAGGGGAGACCCTGGTGGTAATGGGTTTATCGGGAAGCGGAAAATCAACCCTGCTCCGGTGTGTAAACCGGCTGATTGAACCCACATCCGGAACAGTTATTGTAGATGGAAAAGACGTTACCAAACTTGACGACGTTGGATTGCGGATGATCCGCCGGAAGAAGTTCGGAATGGTATTCCAGCATTTCGCGTTATTTCCTCACATGACCGTACTCCAGAACACCGCTTTCGGGCTGGATATTCAGGGGATGGAGCAGAAGGAACGGGAAAAAAAGGCCGCCGAGGCCCTGCAGCTTGTCGGATTGGGGGGTTATGAAGATTCCCTTCCCGGCGCGCTGAGCGGCGGAATGAAGCAGCGGGTCGGATTAGCCCGGGCTTTGGCTGTGGATCCGGATATCCTTCTGATGGATGAAGCGTTCAGTGCTTTAGATCCCCTTATCCGGACAGATATGCAGGATGAACTCCTTAGTTTGGAAGAACGGGTGCAGAAGACAATACTCTTCATCACCCATGATCTCGACGAAGCACTTAAAATGGGAGACCGGATCATACTGATGAAGGACGGAGCCATTGTCCAGATCGGGACACCGGAAGACATTCTGGTGCATCCCGCGAACGAATACGTTCAGCGGTTTCTGGAAAACGTTGATGTTACAAAGGTTCTTACCGCGTCCGACGCCATGAAGCGGGCGGTACCTGTCGCGTTTGTCAAGGACGGTCCGACCGTGGCTCTCCGGAAGATGCGGGAAGCCGGAATGAGCGGACTTCATGTTGTCCGGAGAGACCACCAGCTGGTCGGATATGTTACGGCGGAAGCTGCCGCGGAAGGGGCCAAGCGGGCCGAAAAATGGCTGGACCATGTTATGAAACACGAAGAGATCGAAACGGTTCACATGGATACGCCGGTTAGAAACCTGTTCCATCTTGTTGCAGGTTCAACTGAACCGGTAGCAGTCGTGGATGATGAAAACAAACTCCGGGGATACCTTGTGAAGGGTTCCGTACTCGGTGCTCTTGCCGAGAGAGGAGATATCAGTGAATAGTATACCAAAGATACCCTTAGGCGATTGGATCGAGGTAATCCTCGATTTTCTGAAAGATATTCTCTCCGGTCTTACAAAGGCATTTTCCGATATTATGGAAACAGGTATTGAAGGGGTAGTGACAGGCCTTGACGTTGTGCCCCCGATTATTCTGATCCTGGTGATTGCGCTTCTGGCTCTAAGGCTGTCAGGATGGCGTACCGCTCTCTTTACCCTGATCGGACTGCTTTTTATCTGGAACCTGGATTTATGGGAAGCAACTTTGTCGACAATAACCTTGGTGGTTTTTTCGACCGCCATAGCGGTTGTCATAGGGGTCCCCCTTGGGATTCTCGCCGGACTCAGTAAAAAGTTCAATAAATTCGTAACTCCCATCCTTGATTTTATGCAGACCATGCCTGCTTTCGTCTATTTGATACCGGCTATCCCGTTTTTTGGCCTCGGACCGGTGGCGGCTATTTTTTCAACGGTTATATTTTCCATTCCGCCCTCCATACGGCTCACCTCATTGGGGATCAGACAGATAGATAAGGAGATGATCGAAGCGTCCGACGCCTTCGGTTCAACTCCCATGCAGAAACTCCGGAAGGTACAGCTTCCCCTGGCCACACCGACTATAATGGCCGGGGTGAATCAGACCATCATGCTCTCTCTTTCCATGGTAGTTATTGCCTCAATGATCGGCGCCGGAGGATTGGGCGGTGAAGTGTGGCGCGCCATACAGCGGTTAAAACCTGGAGAAGGTTTCGAGGCGGGACTTGCTGTCGTTATCGTCGCTATGATTCTGGATAGAATTTCCCAGAGCATAACCAGCGATAAAAACAAAAAGTTCACTAAAAAAAGGATATTTTATGGAATCCGTCGGATTTCATGGTTTAAACATAATAAGTCTGCTCAGCGGCAGACGCAAAAATAATACATGTACGGAGGAAACGTATGAAAAAAGCTAAAGGATTGTTTTTTATAGCGCTCATAGTGGCGTTTGTTTTCAGCGCGGCTATGGTCAGCGCCGGAGGTTCCCAGGAAAAAATGGGCGAAGTTGATATAGCTTACGTCGAATGGGCCCGGGCGGTAGCCATCACCCATGTGGCCGGTGAAGTTTTGGATAGAATGGGATATGATGTAACCCTTAATAACGTGGCAAATGCCGCTATGTGGGAATCAGTCGCGACCGGAGATTCCGACGCACTGCTGTGTGCCTGGCTTCCTGTAACGCATGGCACCTATTACGGCGATGAAGGTGATTACACCGATGAAGTCGTTAACCTGGGACCCAACTATAAAGGGGCGAAACTCGGCTTAGTAGTTCCCGAATACGTAGAAGAAAATTCTATCGCGGATCTGGTTGCCAACGCTGAAAAATACGACAACGAAATTGTCGGAATTGATCCCGGCGCCGGCATGATGCAGGCTACTGAAGAAGCTATCGAAGCTGATACATCAGGCCTTGGTGTTTTCAAGCTTCTCGAAGGCAGTGACGCCACAATGGCCGCCGCTCTTGCTGATGCTATCGATAATGAAGAACCCATCGTTGTAACCGGATGGAAACCCCACTGGAAGTTCGGACGCTGGGATCTCAAGATTCTTGATGACGCGGCCGGAATTTACGGCGGATCAGAAACCATCAATACCATCGTGCGGCAGGGTCTTGAAGAAGATAAGCCCCAGGTGTACAAGTTTTTTAACGAATTCGACTGGATGTCTGTTGATCTCGGACCGGTTCTTGTCTGGAATGAAGAAGGAATGGATCCCGAAGATAGCGCTGAAAAGTTCGTTGATGAAAACATGGATCTGATCAAGAGCGCCCTTCCCTCAGGAATGGAACTCTAAATCAAAACCAACGTGTTCATAATTTACCCTCCGGCAGGCCGGAGGGTATTTTTTATGACTTTATTTCAGAAACGGGGATGATGATTGTGTATTGTAAACCGGGGTGACTTGTTATTTCGACAGAACCTTCCAGCTGTTCAACCAAGGATCGGATAAGACGGAGCCCTAATGTTTCTGTTTCCCTTGGATCCAATCCCCTTGGAAGACCGATACCGTCATCTTTATAGATAATGCGGATTCGGTCGGATTCATACATTTCCACCGCAATATCAATCTTGCCCGTACCTTCGGGAAATCCGTGTTCCAGTGAGTTGGATATCAATTCCGACAGTATTAATCCGCAGGGAGTGAGTATTTCAATGTCCAGATAAATTTTCGGAATATCGCAGCTCCATGCTATCTGGGGTGATTCTGTATTAATAATATTCTTTAATAAATCGGACACATAATTGTTGAACGGAATTTTCGCGAAATCATCGGTGTGATACAGCTGTTCATGAACCAGAGCCAGCGCGTATATTCTCCGCTGACCCTCTAATAGTTTCTTTTTTGCAATTTCATGAGTAATGGTATTAGCCTGAAGCTGCAGAAGGCTGATTATGATCTGAAGATTATTCTTTACCCGGTGATGTATCTCCTTGAGGAGTATTTCTTTTTCTTTCAAATTTTTACTCAGCGATTCCTGGATACGGTAGGATCTGGTAATGTCCCGGAAAACCAATACAACTCCGTTGATTATTCCTTTATCATCGATTATCGGCGCGGCGCTGTCAGCTATTTGATACTCTTTTCCATCTTTGGCAAGAATCATGGTGTGGTTAGCCAAACCGACCGTTTTCCCTTCAGAAAGAACTTTTTCCACCGGGTTGTTTACCGGAGTACTGTCATAGGAGTTTGCTATCCGGTACACTATGCTTAAGGGTTTTGAAGAGGCATCCGCCTTTTTCCAGCCGGTTAATTTTTCGGCCTCGGGATTCATGAACTGGACCGCGCTGTTGGTGTCGGTCGTTATAACCGCGTCGCCAATACAGTTAAGTACCGTATTAAAATAATGTTCCCGTTCTTTCATCGAATTATACATATTATATATTGTCATCCCTAAAGCGGATATAATGCCGACAAAGAACGATTCTTCGAGAAAAGGCTGGAGTTTGTAACCTTCCAGAATAAATGAAAAACTGAACTCATTTCTTATAAAGCCTAAAACTGACCAGATTAAGGGGATATGAAAAAGCTGATATCCTAATAAAATTGCCGCGAACCAGATGATACCGAACAAGAAAGGATTGGTCTGATATTTATACAGCTGTTTCGCAAGAAACCGCAGGCTTAAACCGGAAGGGACTGCCCAAAGCATATTCCCTATCAGGACTATATGCAGCGGAACCTGATGCGGACCGCTTAAAGACAGTACCAATGCTGCAGCTAACGGCAAATACCAGCGGGATAAAACGGCAAAGGCTATGGAACCGAAAATCCACCTGAAATCAAAATACACCTCAGTATTAGGTATGTTAACGCTGATGTAACTGAATACGGCACCTAGTACCGAAAGTATGAGAGTAAATACAATGTCCCGCCTAAGTGAAGGTTTCATGAGGTTTCTCATATTTACATACGGTACAATTATAGTGCATTACGGCGGGATTTTTCAAAACGAACGGAAATTATTCTTCTTTTCGAAACCTGCTCTATTATAAACGTGCCTTCAGGCACGGTGATTGTGTCGTCCTTCTGCGGGAGGTGGCCGAGTCTGCCGGCAAGATATCCGGAAATGGTTTCGGAATACCGGCTTTCCGGTACGTCGATTCCCAAAACATCATTTAAGTGCTTCACCGATATATCGCCGGCGATCCGGTATACCCCTTTCCCGGCAGATTTTACCTTGGCCTCCTCCTGTTTTTCATGTTCATCATAGAGCTCACCCACCATTTCCTCAAGGATATCTTCCTGGGTCACAATTCCCGATATGCCGCCGTACTCGTCTAAAACAACCGCCATGTTCAGCCGTTCCTTCTTAAACTTAAAAAACATTTCACTCACTTTGGCTGTTTCGGAGACAAAGAAAGGTTCGTGCATCAGCTCAAAAAGTTTTTTCTGCTTCCGGCCCCGGGCGATGATCGGCAGGAGATCTTTTAACAGGAGAACCCCTACGATACGTTCCGGTTCGTCCTCATAACAGGGGATCCTTGAGAATCCCTCCGCGATAATCAGCGGCATCGCTTCTTCAACGGTGAGGTTTTTGTCCAGGCTGAATATTTCTGTCCTGTGGGTCATGGCTGCCCGGAGACTTACATCGTTAAACCGGAAAATGTTTTTTATGAATTCCGTTTCGTAATTCTCTACGACGCCCATTCCCTCGGCGATTTTCATCATATGCATAATACCTTCCAGGGTCATGTGCTGTTTTTTCTGCGTTCCGAATAGTCTGGTTACGAGAGAGCCGATTTTGGAAATAATCCACACGAAAGGCCGGAGTATCAGCGACAAAGCGTAGATCACCCGGACTACATGGAGACAGAGGAACTGGTTGTGGGCAATAGCGAGCCGCTTTGGAGTAACTTCACCGAAAATAAGGATTATGATGGTGAGTACTCCGGTCATTATCCCGATTGCCTCCACGCCGAATAACGTTGTGGTGATGTAGGTGGCCAAAGCAGATGCCGCGATGTTTACCAGGTTATTTCCGATAAGGATCGTGGTGAGGAGAATATCCGGCCGGTCGGTCAGATACCTGATCAGCTTTCCCCGTTTCGGATGGGCCCGGACGGTGTCCTGGATCTGCATCATGGAAAGGGAGGTGAAGGCGGTTTCGGCGGATGAAAAAAAGCCGGACAGGATGATGAGCACGGCTAATACTGCGAGCTGGAGTATCATTCGTTGTTACGCTCCTGAGATTCTCGGCATCGGCAGCGGCGCTTTTGCCATCTCTCCGTATAGAAAATAGAGGAGGAGGTCGGCCTTTAATTTTTGAAAATCCGGATTATTCCATAAGTTGCGGAGTTCTCCCGGGTCATTTTCAAGATCGTAGAGCTCACCGTAGTCCCTGCGGTAATGAACGGTGAGTTTATACTGGTCGGTGATAAAGGTACGCATATTCATCGTTGTAGGCTGATGCTGGTTTTCCACGATTACATGATCCCGGATTGTTTCCGCGTCACCGCGCCATACCGGCGACTGATCTATACCGCTCATCCGCCGGGGAACATTTTGTCCTGTCATGGAAAGAAAGGTGGGTGCTAAATCAACGGTGCACTGAAGGGATTCTGAAATTTTGCCTGATTCAACCACTCCTGGAAACCGGACAACTAATGGTACCTTTAGAAGGTCTTCATAGTGATGTATTGCTTTCGCGGTAAGTCCATGCTGCCCATAGAAATCACCGTGATCGGTGGTGTAGCAGACCAGGGTGCTGTCGGTCAGACCGAGCCGGTCCAAATTATCGAGAATTTTGCCGATATACGTATCAAGCATGGTCATCATGCCGTACATTGCCGCTATCTTTTTTGCTTTTGTGTCTCTTGACGACAGATGGCTTCCTGAGCCGTGAATACCGTTTCCCCCTTCCTCCTGGAATGAACTGAAATCTGGATCTTCCTGCTGGCTCAAAGCAAAATACGGAGGCTTATCGTCGAACTCTCCCGGCATATGTTCCGGTACGGTTACTTTACCCGGATCATACATGCTCGCGTATGGCTCCACTACCATGTAGTCCGGATGGGGATCGAAAAAGCTGGCCCAGAGGAAGAAAGGCTGTTTTTTTGAGGCGTACTCTTCCATTAAGGCGTTGGTGCGTTCCGCTATCCAGGTATCGTAGTGGATCTCTTCCGGAATCTCCCACGCGCCGCCCGGTTCCGGACTTTTATGCCGGGATTCGGTCAACGTATCCCCGTCGAATGTCTGATGGGGCAGATTGGGTACGAAGTAATCCCGCCAATTTTTGTATCCCTTGGATTCCATCCACAGGGCGTAATGCTGGCCGGCATGGGCTTCATCGGTATGATTCCTGGCCAATTCTACATGATCAAACCCGTAAAAGGGTCCGTTAAACTGTCTCCAAAAATCAAGGTCGTGAAGTTTGGGATACGCTTCTAATGAAGGAAACTCATCCGTTCCTAAGAGCGGCTGAAAGTGGGCCTTACCGACCAGGGCGCTTCTGAAGCCTCCCGCGTTTAAATAATTTCCTATGGTAGGAACATCTTCCATCAGTTTGGTTCCCAGGCTGTAGGCACCGTGCTGACTGGGGTAAAGGCCGGTAATCCAGCTCGCCCGGGTAGGGGTGCAGGTAGGATTTACCGTGTATGCCCGGTGGAACGTGGTGCCCGACTGCACAAGCCGGTCCAGATTAGGCGTTTTAACTTCGGGATTCCGGTATCCCATGGTCATCCAATGCTGCTGGTCGCTTGTGATGAACAGGATATTTTTTGCGTTTTTCATGAAGTTATAATACCAGTAATTATTCATCAGGAAAACCATCTTTACTTTGCCTAAGGCGGTTGTTACACTTAAGATTGAATGAGTAGACACGATCCTCTTAGTTTTTTGGAAGAAAGTCTCACCTTTAGAAGTTCCAGGGAGGAGATGCTCCGCAATATCAAGCTGATTATCCGGGTCAGATGGATTTTGACACCGAGTATTTTTATCATCCTTTTCATTTCAAGCCTGATCGGAGTTTCACGCCTCAGCGCTTTCTCCGGTGACCAGCTGATTGTAAACGGACTGAACCTGGTTATTGTTCTTTTTATGAACCTGATCTACCTCCTTCTGGTGAGGAAGATCGAAAATCCCAGGCCTCTCATTATTTTTCAGCTCCTCATCGATATCATCTATTTCAGCCTTACCGTTTACAAAACCGGCGACATAACAAGCCCCTATGTTTTTCTGTTTTTTATTGCTGTTTTTGAAGCTTCTATCCTCATCTCCGGGAAGTCGGCGTATTTGATTGCCATGGTCTGCTCGTTTCTCTATTCCGGAATAGTGTTCGGAGTGTATACCGAACTCTTCCCCCATCAGGATTTTTTCAGTCCTTTAGGGGGACTCCAGGAGAATCAGTCTTACTTCTTCCTTATGTGGTTCTTTTCCATTTTTTCGTTTTTCGCCTTTGCGGCTTTAACGGCATATTTCAGTGACAAACTTCATACCCGTCAGATGAATCTCGAAGATGCGAATAATTCGCTGGTGGAAAAAAACCGATCTCTTCTTTTTCTCTACGCTACTTTCGGTACAATGGGGGAATTTGAGGAGACCGGAAATCTGGCAGAATACATTTTAGGTGAACTTTTGGATCATCTTTCTTTGGACAGGGCCCTCCTCTACCTTCGAAAGGAGAACGAACTAATTCTTTTCAAGGTGAAGGAACGAAAGAAATCCGAAGCTGTCCCCTCCATTAGTATTCCGCTAAAAAAAGAAGCCGGATTGACCGCCCGGGCGGCCGTGCTTCAGGAAAGTTACAATATCACCGATCCTTACAGCTCACCCCTGATCAACCGGAAACTGGCGGGGAAAATCGGAATGAACCCCTTTGCTCTTTCTCCCCTGGTATTCCGGAGTGAGACAATCGGTGTGCTGGGGATAGACCGGAGCGGGACGAACGGAGCGATTACCGAGGATGAATTCCGGATGCTTAAACTCTTCGCGGATCAGGCGGCTATAATGATCACAGCAATTCCCGGTCAGCACCTTGTGTGATTTGGAAAATAAAACAATTTATAAATTTTAACGCGTGTGTAATCACAGAAAATTGCTGCAATGATCGCTGAAATGGGTAATCCTCTTACTGATCCCGGAGGCTTTCGATCGGTGAAACCTTAGCCGCGCTCAACGCGGGTATTATACCGAATACCGTACCAAGCACCAGGGCAAGAAGGGTTCCCGCTCCGATCGCCTTTATACCCAGATTCAGCGGGACTGCTGTCTCAGTTCCCCGAGGTCCAAAGGCAAGCATCGGTTTGAGTGCTTCGGTCATGGGAGTGTTGAACAGCAGGGCAATTCCGATCCCTATTACAGAACCGATAAGGGTAAAAATGAGAGATTCTGCCATAAAATGCCCTATTATCCCCCCCTTGGTGCTGCCGATAACCCGTCTAAGACCTACTTCCCTGGTTCTCTCCAGAATACTCACTAACATTATGCTGAATATGCCGAAAGAACTGACCAGAAGAGCTACCATCCCCAATGCTCCGAAGAAAAGTGACGATGTATTCACTGTCGATTTCAGACTGTCAAGAAACGAAGCCTGGGAGGGACTGGTGGGACTTCCCTGCCACACCGTGACCGGGACATTTTCATCGACAATTCCGCCCATGACCGATTCAATTTTCGGTTTGGCTTTTTCAAAATCACCTCCATCCAGATTCGCCAGGATTACCCGGTAATTGTCCGTGCCCATGCGCTGAAATAACGACTGAGGTACAAAAACATCTCCCATTCCCATGACCATTTTTAAGTAATACGGAAAATCTTCAAAAACTCCGGTAATTGTGAAGGTGCGTTCGTTTCCCTGCGGTTGAGGATTCCGCGTGACCTGAGTAAAGCTTTTCCCGATAGCGTTTTCTGAGCTGCCGAAGAGTACTTTTGCTACTTCCTCGTTGATCACAGCCACGGCAGCCCTGTTCTGCAGATCAGCCTGAGTCAAAAATTCTCCTGCAATCATATTTAAACTGTAGAGGTCTTTGTACTCGGGAACCGTCGGAACCGACCGGCGGATCCGGTAAAATTCTTCTCCCTGTCTTATTTCGAAATTCATGCCGAAGGCACTCATGCCGATGATATTTTTAAGCTGCGGATATTCGCTGGACAGTGCTTCGATGGTATTGGAAGAAAAATCACCCCTTCCTTCCCAGGAAATTCCTCCATCAGTCTCTTCCTTCGCGTTCGCGATAACCACAACGGAGCCGGCCTCTCTGGCAAGGTCACCGATGTAGTCGTTGAATCTGAAAGACAGATTCAGAACAAGAATTACCGCGGCGCTCCCTAGAGCCACACTGATAATCGAGAGGAGGCCGCGCAGCGGATTCTGGGCAATTCTGTGTTTAAATGATTCAAGTATTAGTCTCACTGTTTTACCTCCTATGCTCTAAGTGTTTCAGCCGGATCTACCGACGATGCTTTATATGCCGGATATACCGCGAAGATAAGATTGATAACCAGCGTGACGGCTACCGCTAAACCGACTGTTGTCAGGGTTAAATTGAGCTCCGGTCCCTGTGCCCCTTGGACCGTATTAACCTGAAACATGAGACTGAGTAACTTAACGAGCACCGCGGAGAGGCCTATGCCGAAGATCCCCCCGATAAATCCCAACCCCAATGATTCCGTCAAATATTGACCGAAGATGGACCCCCGGGAGCCTCCCATGGCGACGGATATGCCGATCGCCTTCCTTCGTCTTACCACCCGCGCCAGCATAAGATTAAGGATATTAATAGACGCGATAAAAAGTCCCATACTGGAGAGCAGTCCGATCACGGTCAGTACCGGGACTACCCGTCTCCGCTGTTCAAGAAAATCCTCTCTTCGGTTCGTAATCCCGACTTTATCTCCGTATTTAATTTCAAAGAATGAAGTCAATTGACTTGTCGCTTCGTCAAGATTTTCCGGATCATCAACCGCGAAGGTAATGGAATGGAGGGTGTTCTGAAACATATAAAACTGCGAAGCGGTAATCGGGGTAAAGCCTCCCCGGTCGACCGTCCTTCCGTCCATCGCGTCAGGAGGCTGTTTCTCCATGATGCCGGAAATTGTATACACAAAACCGTTCAGTCTGATCTTTTTCCCGACGATTTCTTGAGGAGGGGTTTCCGGATAAAGCAATTCAGCAGCGGTGTGACCAAGCACAACCAGTTTAAGTTCCGATTCGATATCTGTATGAGAGAAAAGTGATCCGTATTCGGCGTTCAGGTTATAGCTTGAGAAAAACTCAGGAGTAACGGCCCTGCCGTCGAACTCTTCGATCTCTGCATTCGGAGGTATAAGGTCGGTACCGGTTTTATCGCCGCCGCTTTCCTTCTGGTCTTCCACAATCTCCCGGCCGTCCTCGATCCGGCGAACACGGCGTCCGGCGAACCTGGCTGACTCGCCAAGAGAAAAGCGTTCCCAGTTGACCGCGTACCCGTAATCCACCGCCGGGCTTTCCGCTTTCGCTTCCGCTATGTCCGATAATGAAAATGTTACGGAAGGACCCGAATCCCTTGTCTCCGGGTCGATCCTCTGTATCGCCGAAAACCCGCTGAAATTATCTCTGTTAGGCCCAACGGCAATTTCTTTCCACCTAGGATCATCCAGAGTATCCTGCATAGAGCCTACATAGTTGGAGTACAGGCTTAATACGGATGAGATGATCCCTACACCCAGGGCTATCCCGAGAACGACCATGAACGACTCAAGCAATCTGCTCCGGATGTAGTGGAGAGTAATTTTTACCGTGTCCGCAAAACTCATTTCAACTGCTCCTCTCCGTCTTTCTCAATCGCTTTCAGTTCACGTATGATGCTTTCCGGATCAAGCCGTTTCTCGATAGGACCGTCGGATAAAACCATGCCGTCTCTGAGCCGGACCATCCGTTTACCGGTGCTTCCCAGCCGTTCGTCATGGGTTACCATCACCACAGTAAGACCTTCTTTATTCAGCTGCCTGAGTGTATTCAGAATATCCATACCCATTTCGGTAGGAAGATTTCCCGTAGGCTCATCGGCAAGAAGCAGACTGGGATCGTTTGCTAGAGCTCTGGCAATGGCAACCCGCTGCTGTTCTCCGCCGGAAAGCATATTGGGATAGTGGTACATCCGTTCCGCGAGACCGAAACGTTCGAGAAGTTCCTTTGCCCGCTTTTTCCGTTCTCCCGAAGGTTTTCCGGCGTACATCAGAGGCATTATTACGTTATCCAGAGCGCTGAATTCCGGGAAAAGGTTGAAACTCTGGAAAACAAAACCGAAATGTTCGTTCCGTATCCGGGAACGTTCCCGGTCGGAAAGGTCGGTTACTTCATTTTCTTCTATAGAATAGGTTCCCCGGGTCGGAGAATCCAGAATTCCGAGGATGGCCAGCAGGGTTGATTTCCCCGAACCGGACGGTCCCATCACGGTCACAAATTCTCCCCGGTCTATCCGGAGATCAATTTCTTTTATCGCATCGAGTTTCCTCGAGCCTAAATCGTATGTTTTAGTTACTCCCGTGAGCTGTATCATTATTCCTGCTCCTTTACTTCTATTCTGTTTCCGCCGGATGTATTGAGATTGATTTGCTGATAGGTGATAAAGTCCTGATAACCTGAAACAATAATTTTGTCGTCTTTTTCTACCCCGGTCAGGATCTCCGCCCGGTCAGCGGTGACCGAACCGAAATCAACTTCAATCCTGTATGCCTTGTTGTCCTGGATACGGTAGAGGTAAAGCTGATTGCCGGTTGTGAGATACGCGCCCCGGGGCAGGTAAAGCGCCTGTTCTGCCCCGCCTACAACGATTTCGGCTGATGCCGAACTTCCCGGTACAATATTCTCCGGAACGGAATCAAAAGCAGCGGTGACCGCAACTGTTGATTCATAGTCACCTGTGGCCTCTGCTTCCATTGCCACCGCGCTTATATGTCCGGAGTACTCGGTGCTTCCAAGGGCAAGATTTACTTCCTGTCCCAGATAGATCATGTCGATCTTGTTTTCAGGGACATTGACTTTCACGACCGGACGGGAAAGATCCGCTACCCGGAGCAATTTCCCGAACTGGGTGACGGTATCACCTCCAGAGACAAAAACGTTCATCACTTTTCCGTCCAGGGGAGCCCGGACCGTGCATTCTTCAATTTCATTCCGAAGCTCTTTGATGTCTTCCCGAAGGGAATTGATATCCATGTTGAGGATTTCCATGGCATATTCGTAGTTTAGTGCCGCCGTTTCTTCCTGCCGGTCAAAATCTGATATAGAACGTTTGGCCTGGGTCACCTTGTTCTCCGCGTTATCCAGATCGTTCCTGGAGAGAGACCCGGCTTCGAAGAGCTTTTGAGCCTTTTCCAGGCTTGCCTCCGCCGACTCCAGGTCGTCCTGGAGATTCTGCCTGTTGTCTTCCTGCTTTTCCATCTCCAGCGCCCGTTCCCGTTCCTTTTTCTGTTTATCCAGCAGTTTCTTGCTTAACGCCAATTCTTTTTCTCCTAGAGATGCTTCCAGATTTTCCGGGTTTATCTCGGCGATCACGTCACCGGTTTTAATCTGATCTCCCTGGGCAAAATAAATTGCGGTAACAATGCCGGGCTGCGGTGAAAGGATGTTTTCGACGTACTCCACGCTCAAAGTTCCCGAAAGCTGGAGCGTTTCGGTAACCATCCCTTCCTGCACAAATGCGTACGAGTAGGTTTTCAGCGTGTAGCTGTCCTCTGCGGGACGAAAAATAAGATAGGCTGTCCCCAGCAGTACTGCCATGACCACGATAATTACGGCTATCATGATCCACTGTCGTTTACTTCCGGGTCTTTTTACCTGTTTTTCCCTTACAATCGGTCCTTCTTTCGGCATGATGTTATTATGCTGGTTCAGTGTAAATTTGACAATCCTTACTTTCGCGGATTTAACAATTTTAATAAATCTCTCCCCGTTTCTAAGCTAATACCCGCCTTGACACCGGTTTGTTCTATCCATCATAATCTGATCCGGAGGCGAAGATGAGTAATATAATGAGTTTACCGGAATATGAGGCGGAAATTGCCCGGACCAGGGACAAGCGGATGAAATGGTGGAGAGAAGCGCGGTACGGTATGTTTGTCCATTACGGACTCTACTCCCAACTGGCGCGTCATGAATGGACGATGGCTTTGGAGAGCATACCAGTGGAAGAGTACGAAAAGCTGGCTGACACTTTTTCTCCCGAGCCGGGATCACCCGCGAAGTGGGCCGCTCTCGCGAAAAGAGCGGGAATGAAATACATGGTTATGACTACAAAGCACCATGAAGGTTTCTGCCTGTGGGATTCCAAACTCACCGATTATAATGCCGCTTTCAAGGGACCAAAACGGGATATTGTCGCGGAATATGTTGATGCCTGCAGAAAAGAAGGATTAAAAATCGGCTTTTACTACTCCCTGATGGACTGGCACCATCCAGATTCCTGGAGATGCGCGTTTGATCCGGAAGCGCGTAAACGATTTCTCGATTACACTCAGGGGCTTGTGCGTGAATTAATGTCCAACTACGGGAAAATCGACATACTTTGGTATGATGTCTCGCGGCCGATGCAGCATCATGAAGGCTGGAACTCTTTATCGATAAATCAGATGGTCAGGGAGCTGCAGCCCGATATCATCATTAACAACCGTTCAAAACTCCCCGAAGATTTCGGAACACCCGAGGAGCATATCACTGCCATGGACCGGGATTGGGAAGCATGTATGACATTTAACGGTTTGAGCTGGGGCTACGTGGATTCCGAACAGGCTGCTCCCTACAGTTATAACGCCCAGGGGATACTCAGGATGCTTCAGCGGGTAACCTCGGGAGGAGGAAACCTGCTTTTGAACATCGGCCCTGCGCCGGGTGGGGATGTTCCGCGGGAAGCGGTTCAGCCTCTGGAGACAGTGGGACGCTGGCTTGAGGTTCATGGTGATGTTATTTACGGGGAGGTATCTCCCATAGCAGGCAAACCGACAGGAGTAGGGATGCTGACCGCCAAAGGAAACACGGCGTATTTATGGGCCTGGATATGGCCGGAAGGGGACTTCTCTTTGGGCGGTTTCCAAACAAAACTCAGGAAGGTCACCCATAAGGCGACCGGAAAAGAGATCGGGTTCAGCCAGGAACCTCACCGGATCAAGCTGCAGGGACTCGGCCCGCAGATGCGGGATAAAATTGCCGGTGTTACCGTCCTGGAACTTGAATTTGAAACATCCCCCGAAGCGGTGCGGTGTAGCGCCTATCCCCAGCTTCATGAAGGAAAGGAAATCAACCCGTAACTGTGAGGAGTCGGGCGTTTTCTTAGGCACAAAATGGTCGGACGGCGGGATTCATCCTTGTAACTGTTCTTTTTCTATTTATTTCCGTCTGCCTGAATGCCCAGGAAAATCAGAAAATACTAGTCCTGAATTCATACCATCAAGGACTTCCCTTGGCTGACGGCATGACCGAAGGGGTTATGTCCCTAATCTCCCGGGAGGAGGAACTGTATGTTGAGTACATGGACACGAAGCGGTTTCCCTTCGAGACGGTAATCGGCCCGTTTGAAAAACTCCTGTCGCAGAAATACCGCGGGGCCGAATTTGATGCGATCATATCCTGCGACGATAACGCCTTCCGGTTTCTGCAGCTCCGTCACAAATCGATTTTCTCGGGTGTTCCCGTAGTTTTAACGACTACCTTCCCGGATTGACGGAACAGTACCATGTCCCGTTTTTTGCTCATGCCGATTTTTATCTCGGACTCGGACCGGTCGGGGGCAAGCTGAATTCGAGCTATTATCAAGGCAGAAAGGCCGCGGAAATCACCTTATCCATACCAGCAATTTCCGGTGATCACATTCGCATTAAAATTTATAAAACCAAAACGATTTTATCCTCCGGGTTTCCGATAACGGAAGCGGATTTCCCGATCACTTCGATCCCGAAGATTCCGGATTACTGGGATACCAGATCATTAATGGTTTGGTTCAGCAGCTTAAAGGGAGATTGACAATAGAAACAACCTCCGCGTCCGTGACCGTAGCTTTTCCTGAGAAAAATATTGAATAAAACCTGTTTCTTTCGGGTATTAATAGAGTATGCTGAGAGCTGAACAATACAGCGGAAAGGCGGTGAAAATGACATTACTTTCTATTTATATAGCGTCAGCTGTGCTTGGTTTGGGTATCACTGTTATTGATATGCTTGGTCTCTTCGGCAGCGAATCAGAAACAGATTTTGATTCCGGTGAGGCAGCAGGTGATGATTCAGCCGGTGAGTTGGAATTTGCCGGCGAAGAGGGCGATGTTTCGATCCCGGAAGATTCCAGCGGCGATGATTCAGTCCAGCCTTCCGCATTGGGACATGATTCCGATGAGGCTGCGGCGGTAAAAAGAAAAAAACGGAAGCGGGATGCGGTCCTGACAATCCTTTCGGGAGCCAGAAGTGTCGTCTATTTCGCTCTCGGTTTCGGGCCGGCCGGGCTGTTTGCCCTGACCCAGGTTTCAGCTCCCCGTTCACTCATTTGGAGTGTTCCCGCGGGTGCCGCGGTCCTTGTAGGCGGGAGGATTCTCCGGAGAGTCCTCCGGAGAGAACTTGATTCACAGATCAGTACGGAAGAACTGCTTTTGGAGGCGGGGGAAGTTACTGTCAGTATTGCTCCCGGCTCTATGGGAAAAGTGAGAATAAAGTACGGCGGCAGCTATATTGACCGGTATGCCCGGGCGGCAGATCCTAACGCGCGAATAGCGCTGGGTACGCTTGTTCGGGTAGCAGATATAAGTGATGAATGTGTGTATGTGGAACCGGATGATTCTATCTCCCGTTTTACAGAGGAACAGTGAGGAA
The DNA here is from genome assembly GCA_964384485.1 of uncultured Spirochaetales bacterium. Taxonomy (GTDB): domain Bacteria; phylum Spirochaetota; class Spirochaetia; order CAYLLE01; family CAYLLE01; genus CAYLLE01. Next base: position 65,369 of record CAYLLE010000005.1, read on the forward strand.
CGGGTATATTACAGGGAGGAACGAATGGAAGGATTACAGAATTTTTTTACGGGGGGAGGCGCGGGTATTATAGGCGGGGTCGCGGGTATTGCCGTGTTTTTCCTCTTGGTGGGTACCGTAAAGTCTCTGCTTCAGGTCACGCTGCCGGATAACATTCTCGTCATAACCGGCCGGAAAAAGGTCCGGGAAGGAAAAACTTTCGGGTTTAGTGTGGAGCGGGGAAGAGCCGTTAAGATACCCTATTTCCAGTCGGCTCAGAAACTCAATATCGGTGTGTATCCGATAAACGTCAGGGTCGAAGGGGTGAACTCGGCCAACGGTATTACCGTGGGAGCCGATGCCACCGCCTGCGTGTGTATTGATGATGACGATGAAGGAATGCTTTACTCCGCCGTGGAACGGCTGATGGGGAAGGACCGGGAGCAGATTCATGCCCAGGTTCAGCAGACTCTAGTCGGTAATTTCCGCGGCGCTTTGAACAAAGCTACACCGCTTCAGGCGATAGGAATGACGGAAAGTTTCGATGATGATGAGGAGATCGAAGACGCCCGGGAGGCGCTGGACCATGGAGAACGGGCCCAATTCAGGCAGGAACTGGTGAGGGATATAAATTCCGATCTCTCAAGTTTCGGAATGAAAGTGGTTTCCGTAAGCCTTCAGAAAATTTGGGACACGTCGAATTACATCGCCAATTTAGCGCAGAAAACTCTGGCTGAAAAAAGACAGAAGGTAGAGATTGAAGAGGCCCGGCTCCGGGCCCTGGCGGAGAAGGCGGAGTCCGACGCCAATAGACGGATCAGTGTAGGAAAGAGCCAGGCTGACGAGAAAATCATAGCGGTCAGGGAAAAACTTGAGGTATACCGGCGGGAGAGCACGGCGCAGATAGAGCAGAGCCGGCTCGAAGCCGATAACAGTATCCAGGAAGCAGAAAACCGGGGAGAACGTCTTGTACAGGAGCAGCTTGTGGAACTGCAGAAGCTGCAGAACCGAACCCAGGTTACCCTTAAGGCGGAAGCGGAGGAAAGATCAGCTAAAATAATTGCCAAAGGTGAGGAGGAGGCGGTCACCATTGTGGAACGTACCAGGAACGATCTTCTCAGGCAAAAAGTGGAAATGCTCGACCGGATGAAAGACGCCGGAAAAGCGGTTCTGTTCATTCAGCAGCAGCTTCCCGGCCTTTTTAAATCTTTTAAGCAATATGCTGAGAAAATTGGCGTGGATTCACTGGTGGTTATGGATGAAGAGGACGGACTTAACAGCATTATCAACCGCGGTCCCGAGGCGTTTGTTTATTTTCTAAATCAGTTCAGCGAGGCTTTGGGGGTAGATATCCGGGATTTTCTCGGAAAAGGAGAAAAGGCATGATACTGTTTCTTATAACATTATTCGGATTGATTGGAATCACTGTTATAATCCAGCTCATAACAAAAATGCGGATTGTCGGCGGAAATGAACTGGGAATAGTTTCGGGAAAAGGATCCCGGAAAGGATTCCGTTCCTTAAGCGGGGGACGCGCCTTTATCATACCGTTCCTAAACCGTTTCTCCAAACTTAACCTGACCCCTCATACGATTGAGGTTACCGTGGATTCCGCAATTGCATCCGGGGTGGTTCCGCTGAATGTTAAGGCAACCGTAAGTTTCGCCATTGCTTCGAATGAGGCAGGCCGGATCAGAGCTGTCACCCGTATTCTTAGTCTGGCGAAAAACTGGGACGAATTACGGAAAGTCGCAAGCGACATAATCGAAGGACATTTGCGGGATTCCATCGCTTCAATAACCCCCGAACAGGTAATGAAGGATAAAGACACCTTGGTGGCAAAGATGATCAATGTGTGTAAATCTGATTTGGAAAATATCGGTCTCGAAATTACCACCATGAATATTGCCGATGTTGATGATCACCGTCTCGACGGTGTAACCGAACCGGATCTCTATATCGCTCTCCTAAAGCGGGTACAGACGGCAAATGCCGAAACCAAGGCCCGGCAGGCCCGCGCAGAAGCACAGGCCTCAGCCGTGGAACAGCAGGAGGAACGCAGGGCTGAAATCCAGGTACGGGCGCTGGAGAATGAACTTCAGAACCTGCAGGCGGAAACCCGGGTGAAGGTGCAGGAAGAGAATCAGCGGAGGGTTGTCGGAGTGGAGCAGGCAACCCGGGACGCGGACGCGAAGGTCCATGGAATAAAGAGGCAGATCGAAGCGGAACGGCAGGGAATTGAAATGCTCGAGAAGAAATATGAAGCTTCTATAGTAACTCCGGCAAACGCCGAAAAAGAACGGATGATACTCGAAGCCAGTATCAAAGCGGAACGGATGCGGGCTAAAGCACAGGCTGAGATTGAGCAGCTGAATGAAACACTCAAAATCATCGAAGATTCCGGAAACGGAAGAGATACATATATCATTGAAAATTTCGAACGGCTGATAGCGCCGTTCGCGGAGACCCTGCAGCTGTTCCCCGCCAGGAAGGTATCCGTAATTACCGGCGCCGGCGGAAACAGACAGCCTATTTCGGCTATTCATCCCGATGCTGCCGCTTTAAAGCGGAATGAGCTGATCGGCGGAATTATGGGTGAAGCACTCGGTGAAGATGACGGGAAGTAGCGGTCACCATGTCAGCCGGCGGTATCTCCGCCGGCTGATGTCTCCATGCTTATACCGTATGGATTGTCCCTTTTAAGGACCGCTTTTAAGTGAGTAATGTCCCGGATAACCTCTACTGAGTAGATGTCATCTCCCTCAAGGGTCTTTGTTTTTAGGACAGATTCGAGAAGCAGATATCTGCCGTCTCTATGTCTCTGACGGTAGATCAGTCTCGATTTGCCCGCATGACCGGTATCCGCGTATCTTACCATTTTTTTTCTGAGAGCCGCGGCATCATCAGGATGGATCATGGTGTAACGGTCCATCCGGGAATATTCTTCCGGAGTGTAGTCGAGGATCCGCTTAACTGAAGAGCTGACATAGGTTACTCTGCCGTTAAACCGGATGCATATGATTTCAGCTGAATTATTTACCAAAAGGTGGTATTCCGATTCAATAGACTTGAAGAGCTTTTCTTTCTCCTGGAATTCAGTTATTTCCTGAGAGATTCCCACTGTTCTGCAGTGTTTCCCCGTGTGATCGGTTACCGGATAGTTCCTGGACCAGATCCATTTTATTCTGCCGTTTCCGCAAATAATCCGGTACTTGATATTGCAGAACTCTATTCCACGGCGTTCTCTTTCTATGGCCTGAAAAAATTTTTCTCCGTCTTCCGGATGTACCGACTTTGCTACGGAATAGGGATCTTCGTATACTTCCGCCACGGACCGTTCCCATATCTTTTCGTAGACAGGACTGACGTAGACAAATTTTTCTTTCACCGGATCATAGGTATAGATAACTTCCTGGATATGAGAAGCGATTTCCTGGAACAGGTTTTCGCTTTCCGAGAGTTTTCTCCGGGTTTTTACGGTATTTGTAATATCTGTTCCGTATTCGACCAACGCTTGCACTGAGCCGTCGTCGCCGATTACCGGATAACCCCGGAGATAAAAAATCCTGCCGTCGGGAGTCTGTGCTTCGCCTTCCGCCGGTTTACCTGTTATTTTCGCTTTTATTACCGGGCAGTTATCGCAGGGGAGTTCACGCTGATGCCAAATTTCATAACAGTGTTTTCCTTTGAGTTCATCAACGCTCTTCCCCAAAGAATCGGCGGAAGCTTGATTAGCCCAGATTATTTTTAAATCGGTATCATAGTACGCGAACATCTCCCGGGTAGATTCCAGGATGAGATTTTTCTCTCTAACCGCCGCTTCGAGTTTTCTCTGATTCTTCTGGGACCGTTTTTTCTCCTCATAGAGCTCCAGTGCCATATTGATGGATTCAAGCAGTACAAAATTCCCTGAGTTTTTCAGGATATAGCCGTACCGTGTTATTCCCTTTACCTTTTCGACCATGGTTTGCTCTGAATGACTGGTCAGAAACAGGATAGGTATATCTTTGTGTTTTAGAATATGTAATGCCGCTTCTGTTCCGTCTATTTTATCAGGACCCAGGTCAATATCCATCAATATGAGATCAATGGAATTCTCTATTGCCGCGGAAATTGCTTTTTCACCGGAGTTGACTGCCGTGACTTGATAGCTTTGATCCTGAAGGAATAGTTTTCTCTCAAGAGCAACAACGGCTTCATCTTCTACCAGTAGAATATGCTTTTTGCTCATTTTTTACCTGCTGTATATATACTCTTATCCATTATA
>CAYLLE010000006.1:0-62673 GCA_964384485.1 uncultured Spirochaetales bacterium
CGATCTAAATTTATATATTATATGAAATTATGGCCTTTTCTTAGTCACAGAAGGAGTTGACCGGGATTTGCTGGTGACGATTATATCTCTGGCCATGGGTTCTTCGGCCGGCGCTGGTCAGACCCTGAACGCGGATATGCAGTCGGAATACTTTAAAAGACTCTACTTAAGCCCCGTACCCCGCTGGACCCTTGCGGCGGCTCCGATCCTTGCGGATACACTTTCTTCTATTATATTTACAATGATACTGATCGTTATCGGCGCGGTATTCGGTGTTACTTTCCAGTTCGGGATTATTTCAGTTCTGGGGGTTCTGCTTCTGTCCTTCTTGTGGTCTCTTACGTTATGCGGGTTCTCGGCCGGTATAATGGTCAGAACCGGGCAGTATCAGAGTGCTTCGATTGTGACTAATGCTGTCTTCCCCCTCCTGTTTCTGAGCACCACCTTCAGATATTTCTGCACCCAATGCTGTAATTATTCAAACCACTCCGCCGGCAGCGCGTCCCGTTCAGCTTCCAATAACTCTTCCATTATCTTCTCGGCGTCCTCGATGTTGTTCACAATCGGGTCGGTGAGCATTGCCCGCAGGAGGAGCTGCCGGTCACATGCTGCCGCGGCCTGTACGGTCAGTTCATGGGTGTCCAAAACCTGGCGCTGCTGGGCCAGTATACCCAGGGGCATCGGTCCGAAGGGCAGGGGACTCGGGCCTCCCATGTCCAGATGACACCGCAGTTCGAGATACGCGTCGTCCGCCATGTTTGTCACGGCGCCGGCGTTGGGAGTGTTCACGGTAAATGTTTTTCCCAAACCGCCCCACATCGATTCGATGATGTCCGTGGCGTGGTCGCTCTTCCCCTCGGACATAAACTGATCCATCCCCAGCTCACCCGAAGCGTACCGTTCCGTTTCGGCCCACCGGGCATCCATTTTTTTCTGCCGTTCTCCGGCGTCAAAAAGGCGGAGAGGTTCGGGATCGCAGGGCGTCACACCGTATCCTTGAAAATAGGGGACGTATTCTTTTGTATGGCCGATGCGGTCCGGAAACGCTCCGAAGATATCCATAAGTTTTAGGGCGTATGAGTAATTATACGATGATTTGGACGTGCTGTTGGAATCGGTGTGTCCATCGGTACCGCTGTGTTCCGCGGTCTCTTCCGCGGCCCGTTCCGCCGTTAGCTCCCGCCATTTAGGAAGGTAGTCTACGTCGTCGTACCGTAATACAGTCATCCAGGTAAAATGGTTCACCCCGGCAACACGTAAATCGAGTTTTGCTTCAATTTCCGGCGGAACCGTTTCGGCATCTCTGCCGAGAATGCCGATGTTTTTTAAAACACGAAGCCGGCTATGGGGCTCATGGGGGCCGTCACAGATCGCGAAACTTCTGATATTGCTGTGCCGCATTAACGCGATTCCCAGGACCGATGTGGGATTTACGAAGTTTATCATCCACGCGTCGGGTGCCAGTTCTTCCGTATCCCGGGCCATGCTCAGGACATGGGGAATTTCCCGAAGCGCCCGGAATATGCCTCCCGGACCGATGGTGTCGGAAGAACACATCCGCACCCCGTATTTCGCGGAGATTTCGGTATCTATACCCCGAAAATGGGCGTTCCGGTCGCTGAAGGTCAAGACTACAAAATCCGCGTCCGGTAGAACATCCCTCCGGTTTACCGATGCCTGAATTTTCACGTTAGCTCCGGTCTCCGAAACGGCCCGGTTTGCCAGTTTTGTTATTGTTTTTAAAACGGCCGGGTTTGTATCGACTAACGCGAGTGTTCCGTTTCTTAGGACCGGACTATTTACCATATTCCATATTACCGGCCGGGCGAAAAAAAAGCTGCCGGCCCCGATTACCACGATTTTCGGTTTCATTACGCACCTCTCTTCTATGTACTTTATACACATCTGGTCGGGAATTCTATGGAATATTCGGGCAAAAACCTGTAAAATATTATCATGATGGATGATCCGGCAGATTTTTCCGACCCGCCCGTGATGGTCCGGACGTCCGGACATATCTTCGGGAATCCCCGGCATTCAACTCCGGGAACCAAGCTTGATGATTATATGCTGACTGTTTTTATCGGAGGCAGGGGTTACTATAAACGGCGGGCCGGGACGGTAAACATCCGGCCGCCGGTTATCGGCATCGTTCCGCCCCGGGACGAGGGACTGATTTTTTCCGACACGGAGGATCCGTACGATCATTATTACTGCCGCTTTACCGGGAACTACGGCAAGCTGCTGGCAGAAGAGATACTCCGGCGAAGGGGAAAGCGTTTTTTTGCTGATGAGTGTGCCTTAGAGGCCGCGGACTTAATTAGAAAAACCGGAAAATGTTACCGTCGGAGTCTGCCTCCTGTTATTGGAATTGAGGAAGTGTGTCTCCTGCGGATACTTGTAATGCTCCGTGGTGAAAGCTCTCTTTCTGAACAGCGGGAATTTAGCGCGGAAGCACTGTCGGTTTTTCTGGAAGAACGGGTCGACCGGAAAACGGATATCGCAAAAACTGCCGACTTTTTTTCGATGTCCCCTTCAACACTCTGCAGACGGGTTAAAGCCGCGACCGGCAGTTCGGTTCAGAAGATTCATGAACGGATTAAGATGGAGTGGGCCATGTCGCTGCTCTCTTTAGGCGGTCTTCGGGTCGGAGAAGCGGCGGATCGGCTGGGGTATTCGGATCCGTTCTACTTTTCCCGGGTCTTTTCAAAACACACCGGGATGAGCCCGAAACAATGGCAGCTTAAAAACTGCCGGTGATACTGTCACGGATACCTGGATCAAGCCAGGAAACATTACTCGGCGGTTTGTGACGCACGAATGTATCTACTTGATTGATTGTGAGAGGGTTTAGAACGTATGTTGGGGCTGGTAATTTTTTTGCCAAGTCGAAATAGTAATCTATTGCCGAGGTAAGGTCGAAGGGGATTTTCTCCGGCTGAGTGCCGACAAAGTTCGGGCTTACCTCCCGGGCCCAATTATCCTGCCGGGGGATACCGGGGGCGTCCACATGGTTCGAAAACACGTGGAGCAGTACGTTCCGGAAATTCCGGGTACTCACATACCGGGACGCGTTCCGGAGGGAGTTTTCTCCGTTGAATACCATCCAGTACGGCACAGTGGCAGTTCTCAATACATCCCGAATTTCGAAAGGCGCGTAATCCTGAACCAGAAGTGTATCAGCCTTTACCCCCTGTTCCTGATACCACCACCGGATCAGATCGGAGACAAACGGGCTCGCGTCTTCTTCTCCCTGAAAAACGAGCCGCCGTAGTCCGAAATTTTCCTGCCGGGCGAACTTCTCCGTGTCAGTTCTAAGCCTGGGATCGAAGCCCCATTCCGCTTCGATGATATCGCCGGTAATTTCAGGCAGATGGAACCGGCGGAACGGAGATTTCTGTTCAGTCAGGAATTTCCGTATCCTTTCGCTTCCGCGCAGATATTCATCCACAGTGGTACCGCCCACTCCCCCGACCTGATAGCTTAACCGGTCGCCCGTTTTTACTCCCGGCCACTTTCGGCCGCATTCGAAGAGGATCAGGCTTCCGCCCGGTTCAAGGTTTCTTCGAATAAAATCCCGGTAGGCTTGGGGAAGCTGCATATGCTTTACCCGGAAATAGGCCATATGCCGGCTCATATGCCGGTCGTTTGCGGGATCGCACATCTGGGCTAGGGACACTCCGGGGTTCGCGTCAAGCAGGGGCTGTCCGTATTCCGCCCCGAAGGCGGGATCTCCGGTAAACACGTCAGGCGGCTTCAATTCCCGGCGGCAGAGGGTGAGAAAAGTCTGGGGCAGCCAGGGGATTCCCATAGCCGCGGCCATCATGACAGCGGCACCGTTTGCGGAACCCACGGCAATGGCCGGGTATTTACCTTCGGGATAATTGCTGACTACTTCGGCGGCCACCGCTTCGGCGTCCACCTTTCTCAGGTTCTTCGGTTTCATCCCTTCCCGGTTTCCCAGCACCCGCACAAGCTGCCCCCGGGCGTGTTCGGGCATACCGTTTAACAATCTCGCTATTGGTAGAATTCCCCACCGCATCATCCATTTGGGAAAGGGAAACATTTTAGCGGAATCCTCAGCCATTAAATAGTGTGACAGCGCGAGCATCATGAAAGTCGATGCGTCATATGTGGCGTATTGTTTACTTACTCTCACGGTTATTTTTTCCTGTGTTATATCTTGAGTTCGAAATTATCTCCGGCTTCTATAAGTATTGAGTTTTCGATAGATGCCGTGCCGTCAGAGACATCCGAAATCTTAAATCCTGAACCCTCCGCTTTCTTAGGATCGCGGTTCATCCCAAAAAACTTGATGAGCCATTTACGAGACACCGCTCTATATTCACCGCTTTCGATTTCTCTCCTTAGTACAAGAGCTTCTGATTCCCTTCTGCATGTAAAGCGGGAGAGGGTGTGTTTGTCCTTCTGGTGAGCCTCCGGTGTTACACCGTCATCCTCATACAGCCGGCTCGACATGTCTTCATCTCCAGAATATACCTCCAAGGTCACCGTGTCGACAATTTTTTCTCCCGTGTACTGCTGTACCGGCCATCGGGGAATGACCGATCCGGCACGTACAAACAGGGGCAGATGATCCAGGGGCGCGTCAGCGGTGATCTTTTTAGGACCGGACTGTGATTCGCGGGTCCAGAAATCATACCATGTGCCTTTCGGCAGATACACCTCTCTGCTCTCGGCCCCTTTCCGGACGACCGGCGCCGCCAAAAGGGAATCCCCGCAGAGAAACTGATCATCAAGATTGTACGTTTCCGGATCCTCCGGGTAGTCGAAAAACAAGGGACGCATCATTGGAGTTCCGTCCGCGGCGGCCTGACGCATGGCAGTATACAGTACCGGAAGGAGGGTGTACCGCAGTTCAAGATATTTCCGGCTGATATCTTCCACTTCTTTTCCGAAGGTCCATGGCTCCTGATCGGGAGCACCGAACCAGGTATGGACCCGGTAGAACGGCATCAGCACTCCGGCTTCCATCCACCGGGCAAAAAGTTCGGGAGTGCATGTGCCGCTGAATCCGCCGATATCCGGACCGGTTACCGGAATTCCGGATATCCCCAGGTTCAGACAAATCTGGATACTCAAAAGCAGGTGATCCCAGGTACTCCCGTTATCGCCGGTCCAGTGGGTCGCGTACCGCTGAACTCCGGCCCAACCGGAACGGGTCATGAGCAGAGTCCGTTTATCCGGCAAGAGGGAATCGAGTCCTTCTCTGCTTGCCCGGACCATGAGCATTCCGTAGAGATTCCGGATTTCGGAGTGATCCGTCAATCCGTAATCACCGTGGTGGATTACCTCGTCGGGAATAAAGTTCGTCCTTCCGGGACGGTTCGTGATGATTGCGGCTTCGTTCATGTCGTTCCAGAACGCGTCCACACCGTCTTCGATCAGGATACGGTAGAGTTTTCCCCACCAGTCCCGGACCCGCGCGGAAGAGAAGTCCGGGAACAGGCACTTTCCGGGCCACACCGGGCCGGTGTAGGCTTTTCCATCGGGATACTTTATAAACATGTCCTCCCGCGTCCCTTCACGGAATATTTCATATTTTTTATCCGCCTTTAGACCCGGATCCAGAATGGTGAGTACTTTGAATCCCTGGTTCTGTAGTCTCCTGATCATTTTCGGCGGATCGGGGAACCGTTTCCGGTTCCAGGTGAAGCACCGGTAGCCGTCCATGTAATGGATGTCTATATGGATGCCGTCGCAGGGCAGACGTCTCCGGCGGAATTCTTCGGCGACTCTGTCCACCCGGGCTTCCGGGTAGTAACTCCACCGGCACTGGTGAAACCCCAGTGCCCACAGAGGAAGCAGTTTTATCCGTCCGGTGAGCTCGGTATACCGGTTGAGTATTTCTTTCGGTTTTCCCGCCATCAGGTAGAGGCAGAATCCGCCGCCTTGGGTTTTATAGGAAACCTTCCCGGGGGATGCCCGGCCCAGGTCGAACCAGGAATGGTATGAGTTGTCGAAAAACAATCCCAGGCTTCCCGCTCCGGATAAGGAGGTGATGAACGGAACACTCAGGTAAATAGGATCATCACCCCGGCTGTATCCCGCGGGGTCGGTGTTGAGCAGTTCATACTGTTTCCCCGCAAGATTGAGCTTTTCTGCCTTTTCACCCAGCCCGTAGAACGCCGTTTCTTCGGCGAACCTGCCTTCCCAAAACCAGGAGGCTCCGCTCTCCTGATTCCGGACGGATGAACGGCTCAACAGGGAACCGGTTTCCCCGGAAATGGCCGCGGAAAAAGTAAACGGGTTCAGATTGATGGTGATGGAAAGGATATCCGTGGTAATCTCCACCGTCTTTTCGTCCTGACGAACCTGGAGATCCCCGCCGTTCCACTGCTCGGGCGGTTTTTCCACACTGTAGGACCGGCGTTCAGGGAACAACCCGTCACGGGAAGCCTGAATCCGGATAAGACCGGCATGAAGAGCGGAAAATCTTACCGCTTTGTCCGGAAGCTGAAAGATCACCGCGTCCCTGTTCCGTATGATTCCACGCACCGCCCCCGGAGATTCAAACTCTCCCGAAGGAGGGGGCGGTCCAAGAATCGGCCTGCGTGCCCCGGTGAGCACGGTCTTCCAGAACCGGAAGCCTTTCAGTCCCGGCTGGGTGGATCTAACGGTTCGGTATGACCGCAGGTATGGATACAAAAATCCGCGGATTATCATGTCGGGCGGGACATTTTCGATAAGTCTCCTTAGAGCGGAAATACTGATCATAAATGGAGTTCTCCTTTTGTTATGATGGAGAATTTAATAAATACCCGGAGTTTCTTCAATTCATCGATGCCATTACAGATACCGCAGGAACCACTCCGCTATAAGCGGAAGCTGTATATCTTTGAGAGTCCTTCTGCACATATGGTTTCCTCCTCCTACTGTTACCATGCTGCTGGTGTTTCTTATTCCGGTATTCGGTATGTATGTCGGATGCGAAGCTCCGGCTTCGGCAAACGGAAACTATCCTGTTCATCAAGGAAACCGGAAAATCGGATATCATATGACCAATGCTGAGGGTCGGGATTACGATGGCGCGGTGGAGACTGCCTTGCATACCGTGCGTACGTATTGCCTCTCCGGAAAATTTTCGGTACGATTTTACGATGAAAACCGTAAAAAGATATCTGCCCCATTTCACCGTTTTTCTCAGTGCCATGGGTATAATGATCGTGGAACTTGTGGCCAGCCGGATTATCTCAAAATACTTCGGAAACTCCCTCTATACCTGGACCGGCGTCATCGGGGTCGTCCTGGGCGGTATCAGTCTGGGAAACTACATCGGCGGTAAGCTTTCGGACCGGTACGATCCGGAAAAACTTATTTCAGTGCTGCTTCTGGTTTCATCCTTTTTAGTTTTTCTTATTCTGCTGCTGGACATGATGCTTGAGCATTCGGTTTTCGCGGCCGGTATCGGCGGGATAAACGCCGCGTTAATTTTCCGTTCCGTAACATTGATGGTGATTCTTTTCTTTCTTCCCGCGACATCTCTTGGGATGATTTCTCCGGCCATGGCCAAGCTGGCACTTCTTAAGAGTGATGTAATCGGCGGAACGGTGGGATCCATTTGGGCAGTCTCGTCGGCGGGAAGCATCGTTGGAACCTTTCTATCGGGATATCTGCTGATCCCGTTTTTCGGAGTACGGACCATAATCTTTTCGGTAGCATTAGTTATCGCCGTTCTGTCGTTTATCGGCAAATGGAAAAAAATTGTCCCGATGATCTACATCCCGGTTATCGTTCTGGTCTTCTTTCTGTTTATCCACCCCGCCGAAACACCCCTGCCGGAGAATACGGTACTCCTGTTTCAGGATGATACCCCTTACAGTCATGTCCGGGTGTTGGATAAAGTTAATGATGATAAAGCTAAAGAGCGGGTGCTGATTATGGACGGGCTGGTGCATAACCGGCATCAGCCGGGAGACCCGGATACGCTCCTCTATGACTACGAGAAAATATTCCGGTCCCTTACGGCGGAGTTCGCGGAAGGATCCGGGGATCTCCGGGTCCTGACCATCGGCGGCGGCGCCATGACTTTTCCGGATTATCTCAGAAGGCACTACAATCCCAGGGTCAATCAGGTTGTGGAGATCGACGGAGACGTTGTGGAGATTGCCCGGGAATATTTCAACATCAATTCCGAGAAAATGGAAATCATCATCAGCGACGGCCGGGGGTTCATACGATCACTGCCTGAAGGGACCGAATACGATATCATATACCTGGACGCGTTTAATTCCTTCTCGATCCCCGCCCATCTTACAACCGCGGACTTCCTTGTCGAGACAGAAGCTCACCTGAATACTTCCGGAATCATCCTGTCCAACACCATAGATGTATTCGGGATCGGTCATTTCCTGAATGCTTATCTGCAGACAGTGGAAGCAGTGTTTCCGAACCGCGCGGTATACGTTCCGATGGACTTCCGGCGGGATTCCCGCACCACATTCGTAATAGCCGCCGCGTCAGAACCGGTATCCTTCCCGGACACCCTGCGGGACCGGTACGGTTCGGTTACGGCATACAGGCTGGAAGAGGGGCTGCTGTCCGAGCTTAAAGAGCGGGAGGGGGAAATGGTCCTCAGGGACGATTATGCTCCGGTAGAAAGTCTGATGGGTCCGGTTTTTCTTGCCAGCGTGGGCAAGTGAAACTTACTTCCAGGCAGCGACCCGTTTTAGCACGGCTTCGGCGGTTTCTCTCGAATCTATACCGCTGATTGAACTGAGCCAGATTCCCTGGGGGCGGAAATTCTCAAACAGGACCGGGAGTTCATCAATCTCTATATGAACTACCTGCACCGATTTTCCTGCTTCCCGGATCTTTTTGTATATCGGGATCCATTTTGTGAATCCTTCGTTTCCCGCTCCCGGAACCCACTGGATTGCGTCCAGTTCAGGAATTGCCAGTAAATCATCCAAATGCCGAAGTGCTCCCGGACCGTCCAGATGATAGATGGACCGGTCGTAGAACCGGCATTCTTCTCTGATCCCTTCCAAAAAGAATTCCCGGAACATATCCGTACTAACCATACAGGAAAAATCATTCGAAGGCACATACGCTTTACCGGAATGGATAAGCGGCAGCCAGGTGGTGGACGGCATTCCCGCCGACGCTAGAATCTCGTAAAAGAAGCTGAATACCCGGAAAAAATCGCGGTACGATTCGGCAAGTTTTGTTTTTACCTCCTCCGGATGATCGATCAGGTCCATTGCCAGCACTTCCGGGTCCCTGAGCGCGGCTAAATGGTCTCCCCCGGGATGGAAATCGGTGTATCCAACAATAAACCTGTCTTTACCCAATTTTAGCAGATTCCGGGTGAACTTTACGGTTTTTTTGAAGAGGGGATGATCCATATCAAGCACCGCCTTCGAGCTGTCTTTTTCCCAATCAATAATACACGGTTCGGACCAGGTGGTGGTTTCCCCGAACCCGTAAGGGCAGCCGCACCAGGCGCTGAAAATTTCCGGACCCAGGTTCGGAAACGCTATCGGCAGAGCATCACCCAAATATTCAAAGTTTGCCAATTCCCGGGACTGCTGTTCGGCTCTAAAATCAACATCCAGCCATCTCGATTCATGATCGGGATATACCCTATCCGGAACTGGTTCCTGCTTTTCCTTCGGAAGGGTGATGTTTACCGGGGCCCGGTCTATGATTTCCCCGTGCCAAAAAGCTTCAAATCGTTTTTCCGTGACTTCATAGTCAGGTTTCAGTTCATATGCCATACAAACAGGTATACTATATCGAAGGGATGCTCTCAAGATGGCGGGAGCTATTCAGCATTAATAAATCCCTGCATTTCGGTATCGCTTTCCATGGTATAGGTGTATAGCTGTTCCGGATTCAGGCTGCTGAAATCTTTCAGGGTAACGGTACGGTATGTATTAATTTCGGTATGATACCCGTTATAGGTGGTTTGATAAAAACTGAGCTTCTTTAGCGGAGTAATTCCCATCGACATTAATCGGGCGGCGCCTTTTTGCACAAGGGAAAGTTTATACTCCAGATCATCCTTGCCAGAAATACTCCATACCCCTAAGTATATCGGATTTTCCGGATTTTTTATGTCTCCGGAAAATTCTCCCCTCAGAAGTTTTTCCCGGTCTCCCCCCAGATACGGAACAAAATCCATATGCTCGGCCAGTTTCCGGTCGGTAGCAATAAACTCTCCCGTTGCCGGATCCAGGGTAAAAATAACGGTTACATCCATTGCAAGTCCGTAGCTTCCGAGTAGGGTCCCCAAAAACATCTGGGGATTCGAATAACGGGAAAGATACTGCCGGCTGCGTTTGATCTTCTGCAGAATATTTAGGAGGCGGAAACGTATTTTTTCGTTGTCAATCCTTTTGCTCTCAATGGTTTCCCGAAGACTTCGGAAGGTCAGGGAACCATGGAGATAGGAGAGGATGGTACGGTAGATTTCCCTTAAATTGTTATGGGTACTGAACTTCAGAATCAGTTCGTAACTGAAAAGTTCCATTTTCCGCATCCGCCAAATAAACCGGACTACCTCGGAACGGTCGGTGAAGAGGGAAGGTTTCGGCGGTTCAGCAGTCCGGAGTATCTCCGCGAATTTCGCTTCCATAAGGGAGTCCCGGTCTACTTCGGTTTTCTGTGATTTGGGAATGGAAATGGTCCACTGCGTATATTCGCCCGGGGTGCTCCGGATAATGATGTTTTTTTCACCGAAAGCGGAGAATATCTGTTTGGTTCCGATTCCCGAGCCGTCGTTCTGTTTCGTTGTATTCCCGACAAAGGCGGGTATCCCTTTGCTGTCCCGCTTGAGCCGGTCACCGGTTATGCCGATTCCGTTGTCCCGGATCCCCAGAATAATCCGCTCATCCTGTTCGTCCAGGGAGATGCTGATTTCACCCGTTCTTCCGGCTTCCTTAATCGCGTCCAGGGAATTAGCCAACAGATTGATAAGCGCTCTTCCTACTTCCACGTAATTCGCCATCACCTCTGTTGTGCTGTTCCGGAAGGCAAGATTAATCCTGCACGGTATTTTCGATGCCCGGATGAATGGAATGAGCCGCTCCAGTATAAGCTCCTGAATATCTATTTCGTGAATATATTCCAGAGTGTCCCGGTATGCGTTCAGCATATTGATAAGCGCGGTGGTTTCACGGTTAATATCTTCGATAACTTTTTTATAATTATCCGTAGACAGCATATTCACCATGTCAAAAATCAATTTCGCGTTCTTAGCCGCGTCATGTCGAATTTTACCTAATTCTTCCCGGCCTTCCCTGCATCCGGTATTCTTTTCTTCCGCTGTTTTTTTTATGTTACCCGCGGAAGCGGACATATAGTAAAAAATTAGTTTCCGATAGGCGATGGGGTTTCCGGGAGAAAAACCGGCCTTTCGAAAAAACGTGATGGAATCGATCTGTTTATCCCATACATACAGGTATACCAGAGCATCTTCCGGTAATTGTCTGCTGAGTACGTCCAAAAACGCCGAACCGATACCTTTTCCCCGGGAAAAGGGGCTGGTGCTTTGCCGGTAGATATGATACTTCATCAGTTCCGGATTCGAATAGAGAAGCATGTACCCTAAAAGCTCTCCCTCCTCCTCCCAGACGCAGCTGAGATTGTAGTCCTTTTCCAGCGCGGCGTCTGCGATATACGGAGAGGGGATAATGAAGGTATCGATATTAAGAAGAGGAGATTTTCCGATCCGCTCCTCATCTTCCCAAGTCAAGTTGCGGATAAAAGGGTAGGTTTCCGAAAGCATGAGATCAGTATATCCCGCATCACCATGATTGCGAAAGGGATGTCTCTCCATCTCAGCAATTCTCGGTGACCACATTCGCATTAAAATTTATAATTTGTTTTATTACAAGCAATTACATAAATCGGGATCACCGAGAATTGCCGTTTTTCCGCGAAAAAAATATGCGGCAATTCCCGGTCAACCCGATCTAAATTTATATATTATATTAAATTATGGCCGCTTCTCAATCACAATAGGAGTTGACCGGGATTTGCTGTCTCCATCTTTAATACCACACAAGGAGTTGACCGGGAATTACAGTATCCTTTAAAGTACTTCCATGAACTATTCCACGGGTATCCCTGAACTTGATTCCATCTGCGGCTGCCTGAATCCCGGTGACAATATCGTATGGCGTGTTGACCGGATCGAAGATTACCTCCCTTTCACCCGGGCGCTGGAAGTACAGGCCCTTAAGCTGAAAAAAAAGCCGGTATATATAAGATTCGGCTCCCATCCGCCGCTTACCCGGAGTAAAGATCAGGTTCACCTCCTCGAAGCTGATCCCGAATCGGGATTTGAAAATTTTATAACCCAGATACACCGCTGCATAAAGAGGTGGGGCCCGGACGGGTTTTTTATTTTCGATTCCCTTTCCGAGCTTTCCCGTGCTTGTTACTCCGACAGGATGATCGGGAATTTTTTTAAACTTACCTGTCCCTATGTTAAAGCATTAGGCGGAGTGGCCTATCTGGGTCTTTACCGCTACTTTCATTCCTACCACGCCGCGAATCCCATTAAAGATACAACCCAGCTTTTGATAGATGTTTACCGCTATGAGGACAATATCTATCTGCAGCCGACAAAGCTGCCCGATCAGGATCAGGATTGGGTTTCCACACTTCACCAATGGAAGGACGGAAAGTTTATCCCCATCACCGAAAGTCCCCATGTAGCCGAAGTTATCGGTTCATCACCATGGCCCGGACTCCCCTCGACCAGCTACCGCCTGGTAGGCGTTTGGGACAAGGTCTTCATGCGGGCCGAATCGGTGCGGGATGCTATCGAGCGGCATAAATATCCGGAATCCGAGGAACAGGAAGTATTTCATCAGGTGCTGCGTCTTGTAATCTCCCGGGACCGCCGGGTATTCAACCTTGCCGCGAAGTACTTCTCCCTGGCGGACATAATCGCGATTTGGAAACGCATGATAGGCACCGGGATGATCGGGGGGAAGTCCATCGGAATGTTATTAGGCCGGGCTATTCTAAAGAAGAAACACCCCCGATGGAAGAAACTGCTGGAGGAGCACGACTCCTTTTTTATCGGTTCCGATGTCTTTTACACTTTTTTAGTGGAAAACGGCTGCTGGTGGGACCGGCAGAAGCAGAAGAATCCGGAAACATTTCTTGACGGAAATGAGAAGGTCCGGCAGCGGATTCTGGAAGGAACATTCCCCGATTACATCTTAACCAGATTCCGCGACATGCTCGATTATTACGGGAAGTCTCCAATTATTGTCCGTTCATCCAGTCTGCTGGAAGATAATTTCGGTAACGCCTTTGCCGGGAAGTACGAAAGTGTTTTCTGCGCGAATCAGGGGAACCGGACTGAACGGATGCAGGCTCTTCTCGACGCGGTCCGGCTCATCTACGCGAGTACTATGAGTGTTGACGCGCTTAACTACCGGAAAACCCGCGGTGTCCTGGCGAAGGACGAACAGATGGCCCTTCTGGTGCAGCGGGTATCGGGTTCGCCCGAGGGAAGATTTTTCTTTCCTCAGCTTGCCGGAGTCGGATTTTCGTTCAACCCCTTTGTGTGGAACAAGGAGATAAATCCGGAAGACGGCATGATCCGGCTGGTTTTCGGTTTGGGAACGAGGGCAGTGGAACGGCATGATGATGATTACACCCGGGTTGTCGCCCTTAATGCTCCGGAAAAAAGACCCGAAGCCAACTTCGATGAGGTTAAGCGGCATACCCAAAAGCGGGTGGATGTACTGAATCTGGAATCGAACCGGTTTGAGAACCTGCATTTTCTTGATATCATCAAAGAGGCTGAAACACTTCCGGTAAACCTTGTGGCGGTCAGGGACCGGCTTCTGGAACGGCGGGCCCGGGAACAGGGGATGAGAAAGCTCACCCACTGGGTCTTAACCTTTGATAATGTTTTCCGGGAGACATCATTTGTTTCCGATATGCGCGACATGCTCCAAACCCTCCGTGAAGCGTACGGTACCCATGTGGATATCGAATTTACCACCAACTTTTTAAGCAGCGGGGAGTATAAAATCCACCTGGTTCAATGTCGGCCTCTGCAGGTCCGGGAGCCGGGTAAAAAGATACCGCCGATTCCGGAAATAAGGCCGGAAGATTTGGTAATGAAAGCCGTCGGCGGCGTGGTGGGAATAAACAGAAGTATCCGGATAGATACCCTGGTCTACGTCAAACCGGAGGGGTACTCCGAGCTGCCGGAAAAAAGACGGTATGCTCTTGCCCGGTTAATCGGAAGTATTACCCACAACGGGCAGGACCGGAATATCATGCTGATCGGACCGGGAAGGTGGGGGACCAGTACTCCTTCCCTGGGTATTCCGGTTTCATTTTCCGAAATCAATACCGTATCCGCTTTGTGTGAAATCGATGTGATGCACAAAGGACTTGTTCCGGATCTGTCCCTGGGGACCCACTTTTTCAATGAAATGGTGGAAATTAATATGGTGTACGTGGCCTATTTCACCGGACAGGATCAGAATATGATGAACCTAGACTACATACTGAACCGGGAAAACCGGCTGACCGCGGTGTGCGGAGATGAAGCTGCAGAATGGGAAGACATAATTCAGGTTATAGACGGGTGCGGCGGGAAGGGTGAGGACCGTTGTACCCTCACCCTTATTGCCAATGCCCTAGAACAGGCTGCGGTATTATACCTTGAAGAAAATGACGGACCCGCTTAGACGAGACCCTGGTCGAGCATCGCGTCCGCAACCTTGATAAATCCGGCAATGTTCGCGCCTGCTACATAATTTCCGGGATGACCGTATGCTTCAGCTGCTTCCTGACAAGAGTTGTGTATATTCCTCATGATAAGCCGGAGCCGCTGGTCCACCTCTTCGAAAGGCCAGTTGATTCTCATGGCGTTTTGACTCATCTCAAGTCCAGACGTGGCTACTCCTCCCGCGTTTGCGGCCTTTCCCGGTCCGTACAGGATACCTGCCTGGGTGAACAGGTCCACTCCCTCCGGTGTGGTCGGCATATTCGCCCCTTCGGAGACGATATAACAGCCGTTTTTTAGGAGCCCTTTGGCGTCCTCTCCGGTTATTTCGTTCTGGGTTGCACTGGGGAATGCCGCCTGGCATTCAATCTGCCACGGACTCTGATTTTCGTAATATTTGGCCGGATATTTGTCGGTGTACTCCTTTATCCGGCCCCGCCTGATATTTTTAAGTACCATCACATATTCCAGTTTTTCCATATCAATTCCTTCAGGATCGTGGATAAAACCGTTGGAATCGGATAAAGTAACCGCTTTCGCCCCAAGTTCAATCAGTTTTTTTACGGTAAACTGAGCTACATTTCCCGATCCGGAGACTACACAGGTTTTTCCTTCCAATGATTCGTTCCTGGTTTTTAGCATCTCTTCGGCGAAGTATACAGCCCCGTATCCGGTCGCCTCGGACCGAACCAGGGATCCCCCCCACTTGAGTCCCTTACCCGTTAAAACACCGCTTGCCCTGTTGGCGATCCGTTTATATTGTCCGTAAAGGTATCCGATCTCTCTGCTCCCTACACCGATATCTCCGGCGGGTACATCGGTAAGCTCGCCCACATGCCTATGCAGCTCCGTCATAAAAGACTGACAAAAATTCATCACTTCGCTGTCTGTTTTTCCCTTCGGGTCAAAATCGGAGCCTCCCTTGCCGCCTCCCATGGGAAGAGTGGTCAGGGAATTCTTGAAAACCTGTTCAAAGGCGAGAAATTTTAGTATGCCCAGATTGACGGTTGGATGGAACCGTAATCCTCCCTTATATGGTCCTAAGGTACTGCTGAACTGAATCCGGAATCCCCGGTTTACCTGGTAATCTCCCCTGTCGTCTCTCCATGGCACACGGAAAATAACCACCCGTTCCGGTTCGGTTGTCCGTTCCAGTATCTTAGCCTCCCGGTACTCCGGATGTGCTTCAATTACCGGTGAAAGAGATTCAAGTACTTCATACACTGCCTGATGAAACTCAAGTTCGGCGGGGTTCTTCTTACGCACGCCATCATATACATCTTCGATGTAGCCCATTATTAACTGCCTCCAATTATTTTTGCGATTTTGCATTGTTGCACGGAATTTGCCCGGAATCAAGGTCACACAAACACTGAGAGCCCTGTAATTCCTGTTTATGTTCAGAACTGATATTACCGATACATAAAGTGGATAATTTTTTTGCCGGAATCGGCTGGAGGATACATGAAACAATATAAGGTAAAAGGTATAGACGGCTATGAAACCTTTCTCAAGATAACCGAAGAACGGAAAGACGGGTTCATGGTAAATATAATAAGTATACGGGATGAGCGGATTAAAGAACGGGAAGAGTTTATCGGCCGGCATCTGTTCGATGTGTGCATACGTACAGGCTATTTCAAGGAGGTTTCGATTCCCGAGCCGGTGCTGCAGTCAACTGCCAAAACTGCTTGATTTGCTGAAATTAAAGTAGTATTCTGA
The DNA here is from genome assembly GCA_964384485.1 of uncultured Spirochaetales bacterium. Taxonomy (GTDB): domain Bacteria; phylum Spirochaetota; class Spirochaetia; order CAYLLE01; family CAYLLE01; genus CAYLLE01. The sequence goes on from CAYLLE010000006.1 coordinate 16,451, forward strand.
AAGGCAGCTTGCAAGAAAAATAGCAAAATTATTATATAAGGCAAATTGGCATCAATGTTATGGAATTAAAAAAGAATTCTCCGGTCGGGAGTAAAACGGAACTGGATTTGAGAAAGGAGATTGAAGACTTCTATCTCCCGAAACAGCTGGTTAACGCTATTTATCAGACCGGGGGAATTCCCCAGGATTCTATGGAAGCAAACATTGGTATCGGTTTCATAGATGTGGCGGATTACACATTCCTGTCTAAATTCTTAAGCCCGAAAGAAAATCAGGCAGTCCTTAACGGTCTTTATACCGCGTTCAATTCTGTATTGAGAAGGCACGGCGGATATCTCAACAAGATCGAAGGGGACAGCCTGATGTTCCACTACGGCGGAATAACCGATCCGAATATAAAAGGTCTGGACGACCAGGAGACCCTCAGGTATATCGCCAAGGAGCTGTTCTATACATGCGTCGAGATGCAGCGGGTCTGCGCGCTATTCAATCAGGCAAATGATAAGTTTCTGCAGGAAGGAGCCGATGAAAATGCCAGGGCTACACTGAAAAAGGCATTCGACATAATAAGCACCTTAAGGAATAATTTCGAATTGTCCAACGCGTTTAATGCCCTATTCCAGATCCGCATCAGGATCGGAGCCAACGTGGGACTTGTTACTGTGGGAAATTTCGGACCGGAAGGAGCACGGCAGTGGGATATTATCGGTTTCCCCGTCATCGAAGCGAAACGGATGGAATCCACCGCGCCGGTGGGGGGATTACGGATATCAGAAAAGTTTTACAAACTGCTCGAAGAGACCGGAGTCGCCGATGCTTACTATCACCGGTTTAGGAGAGAAGCGCAAGCTCTATTCGGATATTATCAGCATATAACCAAAGAGGAGCTATATAATTTCAGTAAAGTTTATCTTAAAGACAAGAACAATGTGGAGTTTAACACCTACAGCATCCAGGTTAATCCCGGACTTCCCGAAACCATCATCCGGCAGATCGAATTACTGCTGAGCAAGGGTGACGCGGGGGCAGACAAGATCCTGGAACTGCTACAGTACTATCGGGGAAACAGATACATAATCCAGGCCGTGGAGGATCTTTTCAAACGTCTGGGACTTCAGATTCGGAAAGAGCATCTTATGGAAATTATGTATCCCGCAAAATACCGCTCCCTTTTGGATACCTACGGCGGTGATAAAGAAAAACTGACCGTACAGATAGATTCTGAATACACCTTTTTTGATCTCTTAAAGCGGCTCGGGAAATACCAGGACATCGTAAAGAAAGTAAAGCACAGTGAGCCGGAAAAACCGGAATTTTCCACCTACGAAAAATGTATGCGGGAAGAGGAAACCAATTTCAAACAACAGTTTGACCGGTACAAAAAAGCAGTCATCGCGCGGACTTATTTCTACAACGTGGTTTTCCCGCTGGTGTTCAAGAGTATCCGCGCCAGTATCATGGAGTATCAATACCGGCGCAGCGAAGAAGTTGCTGAATTAGAGGCGATTTAATCATCAGCCGGCCGTTTCCATCCAATCCTGATACAGCTTGTCCAAGGCCCTGTCGTTTTTCATCAGCTTCGATTCAAGTTTTTTTGCTTCCCTTATGTTTCCGGCGGCAAAATACCGGGTAATCCTTTTTTCAATTTCCGCCTTTTCACTTTCCAGAGCCTGAATCTTGACCTCTATTGCCTCCTCCTGCCGGGTCTGCATTTTTCTGAATTTATCCCTCCTTACCGTTTGAGTTGTTCCAGGCTTTTTTATCAGGAGCGGATTCCGTTCGCCTATAAAAGAAGAAAAATCTCCCGAATGCTTTTTGACACACCTGTCTTCAATATAGAAAACCGTATCGGCAATACGTTCGAGAAAATACCGGTCGTGGGACACGGTCAATACGGTCCCGTCGAAATCATCCAGCCCTTCCTCCACCGCTTCCTTGGCCTGAATATCAAGGTGGTTTGTAGGTTCATCCAGTATGAGGAAATTGGCGCCCAGGAAAAGGGTCCGTGCCAGCTGCAGCCGGTTCAGTTCTCCTCCGGAAAGAACTGCCACCGGTTTGTCCAAGTCATCCCATGTGAAAAGAAACTTCGACAGCAAATAGTTAATCCGGCTTTTTGTTGATGTTTTCAATTTCAAAAAAGCATCCAGCACCGTATCTTCTCCGGAAAATACTTCCTGATTCTGGGCACAATAACCGATCCTCATGCTCGGACCCACCTGAATCACCGGGTGATCCCAATGACCCAGATTCACGATATCTTTAAGGAGTGTTGTTTTCCCTGACCCGTTTTCTCCGATAAGGGCAGCCCGTTCTCCCACATTCAGCTGTAGACCGGTTTCCCGGAACAGTTCCTTGCCGGGAAATGATTTGCTGTATTTTTTTATCCTGAGCGCTATATCGGCGCCCGAATCATTCCCGGCAAAGGATATCCGCATTTTTTCCGCCGGCCGTGCCGGAGCCTCCACCGCGTTTTCTCTGGCTTTGCTCAGCTGACTCCTCCGCGCCCTTAGCCGTTTCCCCCAGGAGGGGTCCGCGATCCGGGAAGCGATCTCTTCAAACTTTTTCACCAGATTTTCCAGACGCTCCAGCTTTTTTTGTTCCGCCGAATACTGTTGGGCCTGGGCTAAAGCGTTGGTGAGTTTTGCGACCCGGTATCCGGAGTAGTTTCCGGTGTACCGGGTTATTTTACCGGCTTCCAGCTCGAACACGGTCTTGACGGTTTTATCTAGGAGATACCGGTTATGAGACACGATGAGCACGGCTCCCTTAAACGCATTCAGAAACGCTTCAAGCCACGCAAGACCGGTAAAATCCAGATGGTTTCCCGGTTCATCCAGAAGCAGAAGTTCCGGTTTAGACATAAGTGCCCTCCCGATAGCCAAGGTGTTTTTTTCTCCTCCGGAAAGGGACCCGACCTTCTGGTCTATTTCTATTTCCAGTCCTAATTGACCCAGGATCCGGGAAGTCCGGCTTCTGACACTGTCTCCGTCCCAGGAATCGTACACGTCCCGGATCCGCTGATAATCCTGTAAAGCCTGTTCCATCGCCGTATCATCGGCTTCAGCCAGCCTCTCTTCCGATCTCCGGAGTTCCTTTTCTATCGGAAGAAAATCGGAGATTAGAATGTCTTCCGCTGTTGCTGTTTCTTCGTATTGATGGTACTGCGGGACATAGGCTGTCCGTATGTTTCCGGTCTGGATTACCGACCCTTTATCCGGTTCATCGATCCCCGCGGCTATTTTAAGCAGCGTTGTTTTTCCTGTTCCATTTGCTCCGATCAGACCCGCCTTTTCCCCTGGGTTAAGCTCAAGGGTGACGTTTTTAAACAGATCTCCTGACCCGTAGGATTTCGTAATATTCTGTAAAGTTATTAAAGCCATTTCTCTCTCCTCCTGAAATAAAAAAAACCGCGGAATTCTCAAACTCCGCGGCAAAAAAAAGCCGCGGAGCTGTGCCCCGCGGCGTTATATGCTATAAGATTCGCATTAAGCCAAGCGCCAAGGCACACCTTTCCCGTGAGTAGAAGAATTTCCTGTTGACTTTCTGAGGATGTTGAATCCGAATATTAGGCGCTTTCCCTGTATCATAGGTAAGAAATAGCATGTTTAAATTGCTTTTGTCAATTCATTGTCCTAAATTTCTGCAGGGATAGCGGCAATTTCCGGGGATTCCGATGTAAAGATATGTCCTTCATGGTGAGTTTTGTTTTTTTTAGTGCGTTGGTAATCCCCGGAAATTGTTTTTGTCAATCCCGTAGTTTGAATACTTCGGACGGGGTATGCCGGGTTCCTTCGGGGGACAGTTCACTTTGAAAGAGGATCACCGTATCAGCGGTAAAGTTGAGATTCACGTCCCATCCGCTGTCCCGGACCGCCTTGCCTCCATCTCTCAGCCTGGAATAGGGAATGTTTTTCCTGCCGTAAGCCAGGGTTATATGCCCCCGGAAAGGGCGATCATCAATTTCGATGCCGAAGGCGGTCAGTACCGGTATCAAATCATCGTGCAGGGAAACAAGTTCCGTGTCCGGTGATGCCGCCCCGGTCCAGAGCACTTTAGGTTTTCGAAACGACGGGAAAGCACCGGTTCCCTGAATCAGCAGATTGAATTTGCGGTGTCCCGAGGTGACAGCCTGAATGTTTTGTTTTAGTTCAGGGATTTTTTTTGCATCAATATTACCCAGAAAATGAATGGTCAGGTGCATGTTATCCGGATGCAGCAGTCTGAATACATCGGAATAATGATCAGATATTTTATCCTGCAGCTTTTTGAGCGCATCTTTAATTTTTTCCGGGAGGGGTACAGCTATAAAGAGTCGCTTTGTCATAAAGAAAATGTACCAAAATCCGCGGTTTTCCTCTATAATAATTTCGGATAAGGAGTACTTCATTATGTTTACCATGAATAACGAACTTCAGAATCATCTTGCCGGGATGCTTGATGAAACAAGGCGGGATGTTCCGGATATGGAAATGTCCGGAGAGATCCATTGGATTGATGTACCGGGAGGTAAAATCCGGGCGATTAAACTTGCCCCTAAAAATCCTTCATCGAAACGGCCGTTAGTCTTTGTGTCGGGGTGGGGTACCCGACCGGATGAATTTAGAGATTTTTACCAGGTGATTCATGGAGAAACGGTTTGTTATTACGTTGAGACCCGGGAAAAGAACTCGAGTTGTATGGAACGGAACGCTTCGTTTACTTTAGCTGATAAAGCGGGTGATGTCCGGAACGCGATTGATTATTTCGGACTCGCCGGAACGGATTATTTACTTTTCGGTACATGCTGGGGAGCCACGGTCATCACCCGCGGTCTGATGGACGGTCTGTTTTCCGACGCGGCGGTAATCCTGTTCGATCCCATGCACGCGCTGTGGGCTTCGCGGTGGATTATGCATTGGATAGCACCGATTACACCGATATTTCTCCTCCGGATGGTCCGGCCTGTGGTTAAGAGGATCGCTTTACGGGGGATGAACGAAGAGGTACAGCGGGCCCGGACGGAAGCATTCATCGATAACGCGGAACTCTGGAAGTGGAAAAAAGCAGCTATGCAGACCATCGATTTTGAGATGTTCGGAAATTTATCCGGTATAGCCCGGCCGGTTTTTGTTGTAAACGGCACCTCCGATAAGATACACGAACCGGAGCATTATCCCAAAATTGCGGCTGAGCTGCCTGACAGCACCTTTTTTTATATGGGAACCGACGAATCTAACCGGGAACGGCTGATGGGTATCATTTGCCGGGAATTCGCGAAGGTGACAGGAAAAACGGCGGTACCGGAAACCATAGCTCCTTTTGAAAAAAAAATTGACTGATCCCTGGAATTTTGATGTAAAATCCATAGAATTTGCATTGAGCCTATTTTTAATCAAATAGAGGAGCAATACATGAGTGATACCGAAATTGCGCTTAATCAATATTTAACTTTTACCCTGGATGAAGAACAGTATGCCCTGAAAGTCTCACGGGTAAGAGAAGTACTTGAGTTTACCACTGTTACTAAAGTGCCGAAAACCCAGGAATTTATGCGGGGAGTCATCAATCTCCGGGGGAATGTGGTTCCCGTAGTAGATCTCAGGTTGAAATTTGATTTGCCCGAGACCAGGAAAACTGTTGATACTTCCATAATCGTGATGGAAATAATGATGCAGGATGAGATGATTACGTTAGGAGTTCTTGCCGATTCCGTCCAGGAGGTTATTGACCTGCAGGAAGATTCAATCGAGCCGCCCCCCAAAATCGGGAACCGGATTAATGCCGAATTTATCGAGGGGATAGGGAAACAGAACGACCATTTCATCATCATACTCAACATAGATAAAATTTTTTCTTATGAAGAACTATCAGCGGTAAACACAAGGAGCGAAGAGAATGAGTAAAAAGGTACTGGTCGTTGACGATTCCGCCGCCATTCGCCAAAGTATTTCCTTTATCATCGAACAGGCGGGTTATTCCGTTGTTCAGGGAGAAAACGGACAGGATGGTGTATCTAAGCTGGAGGGTGACCAGTTTGATTTAGTTATCACCGATGTGAATATGCCGGTTATGGACGGAATCGAGTTTGTCCGGCAGATACGGAAACACGATGACTACCGGTTCACTCCCGTGGTTGTATTAACCACGGAATCTCAGGAATCAAAAATGAAAGAAGGGAAGGAGGCCGGGGCAACCGGCTGGATTGTTAAACCTTTTGACGCCGAAAAACTGATGAGCGTAGTTAAAAAACTGATCGGGTAAACCGCCTGATTCCCGACACTGCCGTCTGGAGCCCGAAAGAAAGCGCATCTTCATCTATATCAAAATCGGCGCTGTGATGAGAGGCGGTCAGTCCTTTACTGTCATTCCGGGAACCAATAAGAAAAAAACAGCCCGGTGCCTTTTCCAGATAATAAGCGAAATCCTCACTGCCCATGGTCCGGTAGTCGGTAATAATATTTCTGTCCGGAAATATTTCTTTTACCGTCTGCCGGAGAATTGCTGTTGTTTCAGGATCGTTCACCAGAGCCGGGTAACCGTCCCAGAATGAGAGACCGCATCCGCACCGGAATGTTGATGCTATCCCTTCACTGATTTCCCGGATTCTCTCCTTCGCGAATTCCCGCGTTTCCTTGTCAAAGCAGCGGATGGTGCCCTGGATCTCGGCTTTTCCGGGTATGATGTTATACGCGCTCCCCCCGTGGATCTGTCCTAAAGACAAAACAAAGGGAGTCAGCGGATTTATTTCACGGGAGGGAATTTCCTGCAGAGCCAGGGCGATCCGGGCCGCGCAGGAGATTGTATCGGTTGTTTTATGAGGAAGTGCGCCGTGGCCGCCTGATCCGGTTACGGTGACAGTGAACTCATCGGTTGACGCGAACACGGGACCGGGAGATACGGCGATCCTTCCGACCGGGAAATCCTGCCATACGTGCATTCCCAGTACGGTATCCGGGACCGGAGAATCCAGGGCTCCCTCTTCGATCATTCGTTCGGCCCCGCCGGGGGCTGCCTCTTCTGAAGGCTGAAACACGAAAAGCACGCTTCCCCGGAGATTCTTCCGGTTCTGGTTAACGATCTTTGCCGCTCCTAACGCCACGGCCATGTGGGCGTCGTGTCCGCAGGCGTGGGAAATCCCCGCGTTCCGGGAGCGGAAATCCAGGTGCGGGTTGTTCTCCTGTACCGGCAGCGCATCCATATCGGCACGGTACATGACCGTCGGTCCTTCGCCGGAACCTTCAACCAGCGCCGTAAGCCCTGTTTCCGCGTACCCCCTCTTTACTTTGATACCAAGGTTCTGCAAGTACTCGGCTATTTTGCTGGATGTTTTCACTTCCCGGAAGGCGGTTTCGGGATTCTGATGAAAATGCCGTCTTAATCTGATAATTTCATCAGCGCTCGCGCGGACTTCTTCGGAAATTTTTATATCTGCTGTTCCCATACTATAGCCCTAAAATGCCATCCTTTTCCAGCCTTTGGTATTTTCATCCCTCGGTGGAAGCCCTAAGAGTTCTCTCCCCAAATCGGCATAATAACGGTAGTTTTCCAGGGGGGTGCCGTTTGGAATTCGGTGATCAATACCGAACACCATTCCCCCGGTCTGCATGGCGGGCTGCATTTTGTATTCAAGTTCCTGCTTTATCATATTTTTATCCTGTCTGAGCACATGCTTATCGATTCCTCCAAGCATTATCATGCGGTTTCCGTACTGCTTCCGAAGGTTGACGATATCCATGCCGGCGGCAGGTTCCATGGGATAAATCGCGTTAATTCCGCATTCAAGGAAAGGCTCAATAACCGCATTTACATTACCGTCTGAATCCATTTGAAAAATCCTTGTTCCCCGAGAAGATGCAAGGTCCCAGACCGATTTAAAGTAGGGTTTAATAAATTCTCTAATCTGCTCAGGTCCGACCAGAGGTCCCGATTTCCCCGCTAGATCTTCATGGACCGATATTTGATCGATTTCGAGCTGCCTCGTTATCCGGTCCAAAACGCGGAGGCTTGTCTCCCGGGCGGTCCCCAGAATGTCCCGCATCAGTTCCGGGTTAAGATAGTATGAGGTGCAGGCTTCCTCCTCTCCCATAAGCTGCCGGGGGAGGTCGAATCCTCCGGGAATGGATGCTGTAACCAGGTATCCTTCCTGCTTAAGGGCTTTTGCCTTTTCAACCTGATCCCAGTTGATCCGCTCTTCCCGGTAAGTATAAAAATCTTTTATCCGGTACCAGCTTTCCATGTCTTTGACGGGAAAATCGAGGGGTAACGGAATAGTCGCTGATTTTTTTATCAGTTTCATGGTTCTGCCGAGTTCATCCCGTTTTATAATATATTCCGGAGTCTCTTCCAGGGTTTCAGGAGTATATCCGCCGAATAAACCGGTTTTTCCTCCGGCATCCGCGCGGTCTACATAATCCCAGTCAAATGCTGTCAGGTCCAGTTCTTCCGGGGCGGCTCCCTGGGCTTTCCATTCATCTTCCAGACCAACCAGCGGGCCGAACAACTCCACAAACATCTGCCTGTCCGTAGTTTTAAAGGTAAGTAAATCAAGGTATTGTTCACGGCTGAACCGCATTCCGTATCCTCCTTAAAGGTATAATCCTACTATGTATGGGGCTGTCTGGCTATAGCATGAGGGCAGTCTCTATGGTATAAAAAAACTATGGTGTATCCTGATTTTATAGAGAATGAAGAACAATTGGACGATCTGATGTCCGAACCGGGAGACCGGCTTGTGAGCATGATGGAAAAACTTCGGGGAGATATTCTGATTTTAGGAGCTTCCGGCAAGATGGGAGTACAGCTGGCCATGATGGCTAAAAAGGCTTCCCACCGGTCCGGAACCGGTAAACGGATAACCGGTGTTTCCAGGTTTACCGATCCGAACGCCAGAGAAAAACTGGAACGTTTCGGTATTTCCACGGTTAAATGCGACCTTCTGGATCAGCAAGAACTGGGGAGACTCCCGGATGTTGAAAACATTATTTTTATGGCGGGGCGGAAGTTCGGCACTACAGGTTCCGAGGAGCTGACCTGGGCGGTTAACGGCATTACACCGGCTTTCGTTTGTGAACGTTACAGGAAATCAAAAATTGTTGCATACTCCACCGGCTGTGTATATCCTTTTGTGGACATCTCATCAGGAGGTTCCCTGGAGAGTGATCCTCCCGGGCCGGTAGGGGAATACGCCCAGACCACTCTGGCCCGGGAACGGGTTTTTCAGTATTACGCCAAAAAATTTTCAATACCCGTGTGTCTGTTCCGGCTGAACTATTCCATTGATCTGCGGTACGGGGTACTTTTCGATATCTGTTCCAGAGTTTTCAGGGAGGAACCGGTTGATGTAACAACCGGCGCGGTTAATGTAATTTGGCAGGGTGACGCGGTGGAACGGTCTCTGCTCTGTCTTGATCACTGCGGAGTTCCTTCGCGACCCCTGAATGTTACCGGTCCGGAGACGGTTTCTGTCCGTTACTTAGCTGAAACTTTCGCGGCCATCCTCGGTAAAACCGTCCGGCTCCGGGGAGAAGAGAGCAGGTTCTGTGCCCTTAGTAACGCCTCCCGGTCTTTTGAATTGTTCGGGTATCCTAAGGTTTCCCTCAACAGGATGATCCGCTGGACGGCCCATTGGGTCCGTCACGGAATGCCCTCCTTGGGTAAACCGACCCATTTTGATGAACGAAAAGGGGAGTTTTAAGATGACAGTGCGTACTATCGGAGATATACCCGACAAAATTCTTGATCATCTCAGGAAGGGGATGGTTATCCCCGCCTCCCCCTTGGCTCTTCATGAGGACCGTTCCTTTGACCGGGAACATCAGTGCGCCCTAATGAGATATTATACGGCGGCCGGGGCGGGGGGAATCGCTGTGGGGGTCCACTCCACCCAGTTCGAGATCCGGGAACCCCGGTACAATCTGTTCAAACCGGTATTAGCCGAATGTTCCAAATTTATCGACAGCGCTCCCGGGGGCGGCGATATTTTAAAAATCGCCGGGGTTTGCGGAAAAACATCTCAGGCGGTACAGGAAGCAGAGTACGCCCGTGATACGGGATACCATGCCGGTCTTCTCAGCCTTTCGGCGTTCCCCGAAGCACCGGATGATGAGATGATTGAGCACTGCCGCAGGATTGCGGATATTTTCCCCATTTTCGGATTTTATCTCCAGCCCGCGGTAGGAGGAAGGATCCTCAGCCGGAATTTCTGGAACAGATTCGCCCGCATCGGTAATGTGCTGGGTGTCAAAGCGGCGCCGTTCAACCGGTATTACACCCTGGAGGTGATTCAGGGAATTGCTTCAGCAGATCCGGAGGGAAGGATAGCTCTGTATACCGGAAACGACGACAATATTTTGGTTGATCTCCTTACCCGGTTTCCCGTAAAAACGGAGGGTTCGGCCGATGTCCGCGGATTTGCGGGCGGTCTCTTAGGACACTGGAGCGTGTGGACCAAACGGGCTGTAGAGCTCATCGATTTGGTACACCGGATTCGCGGAGGAAGTGAAGAAAATATCCAGGAGATTCTTACCCTGGCCGCGGCAGTAACCGACAGCAATATGGCTTTTTTTGATGCTCCGAACAGTTATGCGGGTGTACTTCCCGGGATCCATGAGGTCCTCAGGCGGCAGGGGCTGATGAAGGGGATATGGTGTCTGAATCCGGATGAGACCTTGTCTACCGGTCAAAAAGAAGAAATTGACCGGGTTTACGCGGCTTATCCGTATCTGAACGACGACGATTTTGTGGCACGGAACCTAAATGTTTGGCTCACAAATATTCCAAAATAAACTTGACAAAAAAGGTAATGTTTGGTTATACTATAGTTGTAGCGAGTCAAACGATTCCTTCAATCCTCCATCATTTTTTGCCTCTTTTTGGGGCCGCCTTACCGGCGGCCCTTTCTTTTTTGGGTCAACTCCTAATGTGATCACTGGAAATTACTCTTCCGGTTCTTCCGGCTATGGACATTTCCCCGTCTTAGGGGATAAACTTTTCCTATGACTACCTTCTTCTTCCTTGCCGCGGTACTCTCCGAACTCCTGCCCTCTTCCGTAACGTATTACGTTGACCTGTTTGAAAACTCATCTCTTACCCACAGCTACCGGGTAGAAACGGAAGAAAACCAGCTTTGGGAGTTCCGCGAACTGTTCCCCGACGGTTCCGAAGATTTTTCGTTTATTGTCGAACAGAGTGATTACGTCGGGCATATTTATACAATTATCCAGGGCAGCGGAAGCAAATCTTATTCGGTAAATCTTCAGGATGTTTTGGCGGAGTATGTACCCATTGCCGAGGAGCATTCACAGCGCATTAGCGTGAGGGATGATATCATCAATTCTGATGAAAGTTTCGACATGCCGGAAGGCGAAGATGTTGGTTACACGATCAATATTAATTCCAGGCAGGGAGTCCTCTTTTTAGGGGTACCTGAAGCTGGGGTACTTTTGGTTGTCCGGTCCCTGGCGGTTTTGGAATAAATCCCCTCCCCGGAGATCTTTCTCCCGGACGGAAATAGCCGGGCAATGCCCCGCGTAATTTAGAAGACGCCGTATATCTCGATAATATCATAATGCCGATATACGCAATTATTTACATTAAAAAAAATTATAAGTCTTAATACGATTTTTGCCGCCGGTAATCGCTCTCTTCAAGGTTGATCAGTTGATACGAATAAGCTATTTTGAAGATAACCCATGAGGAGGAATAAAATGAAAACAAAGGCTATAAGATTATACGGAAAAAAAGATCTCCGGCTGGATGAATTTGACCTTCCGGAAATTGCCGAGGACGAAATCCTTGCCCATATAATATCGGACAGTATATGTATGTCTTCGTACAAAGCAGCTCTGCAGGGGCCGGACCACAAAAGGGTTCCCGCGGATGTCGCGGAAAACCCGGTAATGGTGGGCCACGAGTTCTGCGGAGAAATTATTGAAGTGGGAAAACGGTGGAAAGACAGCTTTAAGGAGGGACAGCGTTTCTCGATACAGCCTGCGCTAAATTATAAGGGAAGCTTGTATGCTCCCGGATATTCTTATCCACATATCGGGGGGGCTGCCACCTATATCGTAATTCCGAAAGAAGTAATGGAGATGGGCTGTCTTTTGGATTATCAAGGGGACGCGTTTTTTTACGGCTCTCTGGCTGAACCGATGTCATGTATAGTCGGAGCGTTCCACGCGGCATACCATACTCAGACCGGTAAATATGTCCATGACATGGATATTAAGGAAGGCGGCTCAATGGCGATTCTGGCAGGTGTCGGTCCCATGGGTCTCGGAGCTATCGATTATGCTATCCACCGGAAACGGAAACCTTCTGTACTGACCGTGACAGATATCGATCAAAACAGGCTGGACCGGGCAGCTTCTATTTATACCGTAGAAGCCGCGGCGGAGCAGGGGGTAACTCTTCGGTATGTGAACACGAAGGAACTGGATAATCCTGAGGAAACTCTGATCTCCTATACAGACGGGGATGGTTATGATGATGTTTTTGTTTTTGCTCCGGTCAAGCCGGTGGTCGAACAGGGGGATCGGATACTGGGCAGGGACGGGTGTCTCAATTTTTTCGCAGGTCCTACCGATCCGTCCTTTTCCGCGAATTTCAATTTTTACAACGTACATTACCTTTCCCATCATATCGTAGGAACAAGCGGCGGAAATACCGATGACATGGTCGAATCGCTGGCAATGATGGCAAACGGTACAATTAACCCGTCGGCCATGATCACCCATATCGGTGGGTTGGGAAGTGTTGTGGACACCGTACTTGATCTGCCGAATATCCCGGGCGGGAAAAAGCTGATTTACACAAACATCGATCTGCCTTTAACCGCGATTGCCGATTTCTCCGCGCTCGGAGATAAAGACCCGATGTTCAAAACTCTTTCCGAGATCGTAGACCGGAACAACGGACTGTGGTGTCGGGAAGCTGAAGAATATCTTCTCGAAAACAACCGGGCTATATGACCGATATAAATCAGGCAGCTTTTACCGGAAAGGCAGAATCCTTTTTTAAAGCGAATTATTTTTTTCCCCGGGATAAAGATACAATTGAAGCCCGGTACCGTAAACTCTATCGGGAGTTCCTGCTTTATTTCGGCGCCGGTCCTCTCCGGGCTGCCCGGGCGCCGGGAAGGGTGAATCTACTCGGAGAGCATACCGATTACAACAACGCTCCGGTACTCCCCATGGCGATCGACCGAGATATCGCGGCTCTCTACAGGCCGCGAAGAGATAACCGGATTGTCATACGGAACGCTGATAAGGATTATGGAGAGCGCTCTTTTAACGCCGGATCAGACATTCCGCCGTATCCTACCGGTGACTGGGGGAACTATCCGAAGGCGGCAGTTTCCGGCCTTGCCGAGACCTTCCCCCGGAATACGTTTACCGGTTTCGATATGGTCATGCACGGTACCCTGCCGGCTGCGGGAGGTTTGAGTTCCTCGTCAGCCCTGGTAGTGCTTTCCGGACTTATATTCAATTCAATCAACGGGATAAACGTTTCAAAGCTTGAGCTGGCAGATCTGATGGCTGCCGCGGAGCGGTACGTGGGGACCCAGGGGGGAGGAATGGACCAGGCCGCCTCCCTGCTCGGTGAGACCGGAGCGGGTCTTAAGATCGATTTCAATCCGCTCAAAACCCGTACGGTCCCGTTACCGCCGGGTTACTCAATTATTATCGCCCATAGCACGGTGTCAGCTCCAAAGACGGAATCGGTAATGGACAGCTATAACAGCAGAGCGGCTTCCTGCAGGATGGCGGCGCACATCATAAGGCACCGTCTGAAGGAACTGGGAAAGGAAACAGGAACAATACAGCTCATAGGCGATCTTAAAAAAGATAATACCGGTATGTCCGACGAAGAAATACTGGAAATGTCCATTGATGTCTTAGGCGGAAAAAATTGGACCGTTGATCAAACGGCTGGGTACCTCGGCATTTCTCCCTCCGAAGCACAGAAACGGTACCTTAAAAGACGGGACGGCAGCTTCATGAATGAACCGGCCTCCGGGTTTCCCCTGGCCGACCGGTTTCTCCACGTTTTCGGTGAGTGGAAACGGGTCGAGCAGGCGGCGGCGGTCCTGGACGCGGGTGACGGACCGGAATTCGGCCGGCTGATGAATCAAAGCCACGCTTCCTGCCGGGACCTATTCGAAATCAGCTGCCCCGAGCTTGACGCGCTCACGGCTATTGCCGTGGATTCAGGAGCCGCGGGCTCACGTTTAAGCGGTGCCGGATTCGGCGGCTGTACCGTAAGTCTTGTGGAGTCGGCACGCGTCGCCGAATTCGTTGCCTCTCTGGAAAAGAAATATTACCGGGAATATCTCGGTTTCCGGGATGATCTTTCCGGATATCTTTTTCCCGTAAAAGCCGCGGGAGGAGCAGAAACCGCTTCCATTTATAAAAATGAGTGACACATAAGTGAAAAAATGGTGTTTCATTACACAGAATAAGAGTAATGGAGGCACCTGTATGAAAAAGGTTGTCATTGTTTTAACTATTTTACTAATGTTTCCCGCCGGGATGATTTTTGCTTACGGCGGAGGCGGTACCTTTGTGGGCGAATATATAGACGGTTTTTCCTGGGATACAAGCGAAATCGGTTTTTCCGGTGTCCGCTACCGGGGGGGATACGGCTATGGAGTTACCGACGCAGGACACCGGGTCGGCGGATTTGCCTTGGGTCTGCATGATTATACAGAAAACAGGAAGCTGGGCGGATTCGGCGGAATCATTACCGGACAGCAGCTCAGGCTCGGTTTTCTTACCGGCAGCATCAATCTTTGGCTTGGTGTGGGAGGTTTGAGTTCCCGGGAAAGTGAGGCTATATATCTTGCCTATTTCGGTGAAGGTACTTTTGAACTGGGAATAAAAATATTCTCCTGGCTGCAGTTCTCAGGTTTCGCCGGGTGGCAGGTTCTCGGAAATTTGTTCAACTTTGAACCGTGCAATCCTGCAGACCCGTTTCAGCCGGTGGCCGGATTCCGGGTAACGTGGGGCAAGTTTTAGTTCTCACGGGTTTGGGTCCCTTGCCGGGACCCAATTTATCTTCTTCACCTCCGGCAATTTCCGGTGATGCAGATTTATGTAATTGCTTGTAATAAAATAATTTATAAATTTTAACGCGAATGTTGTCACCGTGAATTGCTGCTTCACCTCTTGAACACTCAACTCCCATATCTTACACTTTATACAGGCAGGAGGATTTGAGTGAACAGTGCCGGAAAAAACCCTGTTATCCTGGTAGCGGATGACAACGATCTTAATAGAAAAATCGTAAAGGCGAATTTTAGAGATAAAAATTATGAAATTATAGAAGCGGTGAACGGGCAGGAGGCTATCGATCAGACCTTTAAGCATGAGCCTGACCTGATTCTGATGGATATCATGATGCCCGGAATTGACGGACTTCAGGCAATCAAGAAAATTAAAAGCCACCGGAAAACCGGAAGGATACCGGTGATCGCATTGACCGCGCTGAATGACCGGGAAGACCGTATTAAGGCGTTTGAATGCGGGGCTATGGATTTTATTACCAAACCTTTTGACCGGTTTGAGCTGATCGCCATCGTCAGTTCTTATCTGAAATTTTCACTGATTAATAAGAAATATATCCTTTCCACGGTGAACCCCCGTACCGAACTTCCGAACAGGGCGGCTTTCAGGGAACGGATGACCGAACAGGCCGGCGGACTGCTGTACCTGGTAAAATTGGACGATATCGATACGATTACCCGGTTTTACGGAGAAGAAATCGGCGCGGCAATTGAACGGTCCTTTGCCGGATTTCTGCAGAGTCATCTCCCGGATAAATTCCGGCAGAACGGTATCTTGTATCACTTTGGTCAGGGAACATTCGGTTTTTTATTTACCGAAGATGATGTTGAAGGATATAAGGCTGAACTTATACAGATGGACGATCATCTTCATCAGAAGATCGACGACTTCAGAGATGAGATCTCCGAGGGAGAATATGATATCGATTTTACCGCCAGCGTGACGGCTTACAGGGATAATATGCTTGAAACAGCTGAGCTTGTGATGGAGCAGGCTATAAAACAGAAAGTCAGAATACTTTTTACCCATGAGGTGGCGGACGAAATATCTGATGAAATAAAGCAGAACATCTACTGGTTAAGAGAGATCCGGGAAGCGGTGAACGACGGTAGAATAATCCCTTTCTTCCAGCCCATCGTTGACAATTCCACCGGAAAGATAGTGAAATATGAAGCCCTGGTAAGAATGATGGGACGGGACGGTACCATCCATTCACCGGGGGCTTTCCTTGTCATCGCGAAAAACTCGAAATACTATCCCGACATCACCAAGGCTGTTATATCGCAGGCGGTAGAAGTCTTCAGGGAACGGGAAGAAGCAGTATCTGTGAATATTTCCGTCCTGGATATGGAAAATCCCGATATAAGAGAGTTTATATGCGGCTGTCTTGAAAAAAACCCTGAAATCCAGGGAAGATTGATCATCGAGATGGTGGAACAGGAAGGGGTCACCCACGGTTCGGCCGTGGTTGATTTCATAAAAGAGGTAAAGCAGTACGGAGTCAAGATTGCTATTGATGATTTCGGCAGCGGCTACTCCAATTTCCGCCGGATTGTGGATTTAAAGGCCGACTACGTAAAAATAGACGGAAGTCTGATACGGAATGTGCCGGGTGATAAAGATACCTGTATGGTGGTAGAGATTATAAAAGAGCTGGCTGTTAAATCAAATATGGAAGTAATTGCTGAATTCGTGGAAGGAAAAGAGGTAAAGGAATATCTAACCTCCATTGGGGTGGAGTATTCCCAAGGGTATTATATTGGACAGCCCATTAACCTGATCAATACCGGAAAATATGCCGAAATTTCCTGATTTACGGATTGCTGTTATAGGAGCCGGAAGTACCGGCGGTGTATTGGCTGGACTGCTGAAAAAAAAGGGATATGATGTTACTCTGGTTACCGGAAAAGCCGAGTCTACCGGTATACTCCTGATGCAGGGTATAACTCTCAAAGAGGGCACCGTTAAAGAAAGAATTCCCGTTCCGGCGGTTACCCATCCTAGTGAACTTAACAGATCGCCCGACATAGTTTTTCTCTGTGTTAAAGGATACGATATCGCGGAGGCGGCAGAGTCATTTTCCCCGATTATTCAAAACGGTACATGTATTGTAGTCTTTCAACCGGTAATTTATGAAGAAGCGTTAAAAAATGCTGTTACCGACGGGAAACTCGTATCAGGGGTAATCGGATGGAGCGCCGCAAAAGATAAACGGTTTACATACACGAAAACGTCCCGAGGCGGTTTTATTCTGGGACCAATGCGGAATGCCCTTATGCCTGTTATTACGGCGGTTGGAGACATCTTATCCGAGACCGGTGAAAATTACGTTATTGATAACCGAATCGAAAGCATAAAGTGGGGGAAACTCATCATCGATTCCGTTCTAAATGCTTTCGGGCTGATCCTCGGCTGCACATTCGGAGAATTTCTGTCGGAGCGGGAAATCCGGCTCAAGGCAATCGAGGTAATGGGTCAGACGGCGGATACTGTCCGTTCACTGGGTAAAGAACCTGCAGGATTCGGTACAGTAAGATTCGGACCGGTTAAAATAGACCGTAATACCGTGGAGAACCTGGATTGTCATATCATGCTCCGGAACTACGGAGCGGCCCACAAGAACAGGATATCAACGGATCTGCAGTCATTAAACCGGGGTGATACCATCGAGACGGCAGGTATTCTTATATTTATTATCGGGCAGTCTGAAAAAGCCGGAATATCTGTCCCCGGATTAAAAAAACTTTATTCCGTTCATCAGGATATCGCTTCAGGAAAGATGATGCCGTCTCTGCGGAATATTCATAAAATCTGAATTGTTTCTTCCTGGTAAAAAAAAATTATGCTATAGTGTTAAGATAGCATGAGCGAGTATCTCGTTGTAGAAAAATCCGATTTCCCTGTTACGACTTCGAGTTTAATAGAAGCATTCCGTGCCCTTGGAGTCCAGCCGGGGATGAACCTTATTGTCCATTCCTCTCTTTCCGCGCTTGGATGGGTTTGCGGAGGACCAGTAGCTGTAATTACGGCTCTGGAGGAAGTCCTCCGGGTATACGGAACTTTGGTTATGCCTACACACTCCGGAAATCTAACGGATCCCAGCGGCTGGTCCCATCCGGCAGTTCCAAAGGAATGGTGGGATACGATCAGGGAAGAGATGCCGCCGTATGATCCCGATCTTACCCCGACCAGGGGTATGGGAATTATCCCGGAGACCTTTCGGAAACAGGCCGATGCGGTGCGGAGCAGTCACCCCACCGTTTCTTTTGCTGCCTGGGGAGAAAAAGCCATAGAAATCACCGGTGATCACTCCCTGGACAATTCCCTGGGAGAAAATTCACCCCTCGGTAGAATGTATAAGCTGGATGGATGGGTTTTGCTTTTAGGGGTTGGTTTCGGCAGTAATACTGCGTTTCATTTATCTGAATACCGGTGTGAGTATCCCAAACGGGAAGTAATCCCGTGTTCATCACCTGTCACTGTGGAAGGTCACCGCCGCTGGAAGCGGTATGAAGATATAAATTATGATGCCGGAGATTTCGGTAAATTGGGAAAAACTTTTCTCAGAGATTATAAACAGGCCATAAAACAGGGTAAAATCGGAAGGGCAAAGTGTTTCTTGTTTCCATTCCGAACCTGTGTCGACTACGGAGTTACCTGGATGGCGAGAAAGAGACGGTAATGGGATATAAAAGCAGGATTTTTATTATATTCGGATCTGTCTTTCTTTTTGTTTCTTTTTTTCTGCTCCTTTTTTCTCTGTTGCACCTTCAGGGTGTTAAGAAGCTGTTGAAGGAGCACCTTATTGCTCAGGGTAACCTCGCGGCTGATCATTACCGGTTAACATCCCGGCTTCCCGGAGACTATCCTTTTATCAGGGAGAGTCAGGGGTTTTTCATCTTTACAAGAAGAACGGGAAATATCGCTTTAGCGCGTAATGTCAACTATACGGAAACTCCCGGAGTTTTCACCAATACACTGACCTTCCCCGACGGTAATGAACAGGACTGCCTTGTCTACTTAAATCAGATAGAAGACGGAGATGTCTATCTTGGATCTTACATATCTTTAAAGAAAATCCGGAACCTTTATTTCCGGTATTTCGGTATCTTTTCCGGGATGTTCTTTGCTGTTTTGGCCCTTTCAGGATCAGTATTCATCCGGCGCGGGAGGTTCGGTATTCCTCTGCCGGTATGGAGGATGGAAGATAATGAGATTTCCGTCTCCGGTTCTCCGGCCTCGGATGATGAAATAGAAGGAGATGAAACAGCCTGGTGGCTGGAACGGGAGATACGCGAACATAAGCGGGATGTGGAACGGCTCAAGGAAACCCAACAGACCCTGCGGACCCTTATCGGAAATCTTCCCGGAATCATATACCGTTCACTGGACGCGGAGAAAAAAAATCTTCTCTATATAAGTTCCGGCGTAAGAGAGTTGGCCGGATATGATCCGGATGAGCTTATCTATATAAAAAAGGTGATGTGGAAAAACCGGATTCCCCGGGAAGAATGGGACCTAATTCAAGATGAAATTGCCGAAGCCGTTCAGAATAAACGGAAGTTCCGGATTGATTACACCTATGTTTCCAAGGAAGGCGCCAGGAAAAAGTTCCTGGAACACGGTCAGCCTGTGTACAATCATGACGGCAGGCTGCGCTATATCGAAGGATTTATTTTCGATATTACCGCTCAGAAGAAGATAGAAGAAGCACTCCTCGAGAGCAACAAGAACCTGGCTACTACACTGACCAGTATCGGTGATGGAGTGGTGGTTACCGATGAGAACGGCATAATTGGAAAAATTAATCCGGCAGCTGAAGAAATTGCGGGAATTAACAGCAGGGATGTTCTCGGAAGGCCTTTCAATGAAGTATTCTCGTTTCTCCTGTTAGGAGGCGGAATACCCTGTGATCCTGTGGTGGAAGTTCAGCAGAGCAGAGCCATATATGAGGAGGAAGGGTATATTCTGCTTACTACCCGGAGAGGTAAGAAGCGCTATGTCTCCTTAACCGCGGCTCCGATCCGGGGAAGCAGCGGAATTGTCATTGTGGTAAAAGACCAGACATTCCGTTACCAGATAGAATCCGCCCTTCAGGCCAGTAACGAACGGTTTAAAACTCTTTTTGAATTCGCTCCCGACGGATTGGCTCTGGTAGATTACCAGAGCGGAAGATACCTTGAAGGCAACAGGAAGCTGCTGTCCCTTTTCGGAGTTACCCGGGAAGAGCTCTCGGACTGTACGGTCGGTGATTTTTCGGTGCCGCCCCCGGGGGTCAAGAAAAACAGTCTGGTCCGGCAGATATTGAACATACTGGATTCGGTGGATATGCAGGAGGAAGTCCTTTTAGGTGAATGGATGATCCGGAGCAGACACGGTGAAAAAATTGAATGTGAAGCCAGGGTAGTGAAGTTCCTCGAAGGCAGCCGGACTTTTCTAAGGTTCAGTCTGCTCGACATAAGGGAAAGAAAGAAAGCCCAAAGGGATGAAAAGCTCAAAGAAGAAAAGCTGCTGCAGGCGGACAAACTTGCCTCCCTCGGCCAGTTAGCCGCGGGAATTGCTCATGAAATCTCGCAGCCTCTCTCGGGGATTAGCATGACGGCCGAATACCTTATCTACAATCCGGATGAACCGGAAGAGAAAGATCAGATGAAGGACCGGATGTACACGATCCTCCGGTATATCGACAGAATAAGATCGATAATCTCCCACGTCAGAATGTTTTCCCGGGAGCAGTCAGCCGCGCCGCATACGGTGTTTTCAGCCAATGAAGCGGTAACCAATTCCCATTCCCTGGTCAATAATCAGTACCGGAAATTCGGAATAACGATTGAAATGGATCTGGATATGGAACTGCCGCCCATTGTCGGTAATGTTTACCGTCTGGAGCAGGTTATTATCAACCTGATTTCAAACGCAAAAGATGCCATCGAAGAGTCGGGCAGGGAAAGCGGGAAGCTTATCGCGGTACGGACTTATCATGATACTAAATGGGTGTATATAGACATCCGCGATAACGGTGTCGGGATCCCTCCCGAAGTAATGGAGAAAATTTTTGATCCCTTCTACACCACAAAAGGCGTTCAGGAAGGTACCGGCTTAGGACTCTCTATTGTACAGGGGATTCTGAGAGAGATGAATGGCGATCTCTCTATCGAAAGTGTTCCCGGTGAATATACTCTTATGAGACTGAAGTTCCCGGCCCAGCCGAGGAAATAGCGAAACCCGGTATCAGGATTTATTGGCGATTTTATTACTTACACCGAAAAAATCTGCAATGGATTTAACATGGGTTGCGATAAAAACGATAGCGTACAGGGTAACGGCCCCTCCTAAAATGATTCCCATCGTTATCTCGACAGATCCGCCCAACGCCTCCTTAAGCCATTTGAAAGCGCTGCTGAATTGGAAAAGCATAATGCTTCCCAATATAATAAATCCTGCTCCTATCCAGTTAAAAAGGGGCATTGAGTGCTCCTTTACCGGTACAATTTGCTCATCTTCCTGGATTTTTAAAATACTTTCCATAATTTCGTTGTGAAGTTCGGGCATGGATTGGTGTTTTTGGTCAAGGTACTGGAGATTCTCAATTGCGGAATTTATTTCTCCGTGTATTAGAGCACAATCGGAACAGAACATGATATGATCAAGCAGTCCTTGCGGGATTCTGGTGTTCGGATCCGCCTCCATCATTATTTTTATTGCTTTTTTACAATCCATACTACCTCCGGTCTTCATTCTCTAAAGACTTTCTCAAAATCTTCTTACCCCGCAGGATATGAGATTTAACTGTGTTAAGAGGAATCCCGGTGATGTCCGAGATTGCCCCGTAGGTGAAACCAAAATAAAAAGAAAATTCGATGCAAAGAGCATACCGTTTCGGTAATTTTTGCAATGCCTGTTCTAACCTGCCGGTCAATTCCTTATGTTCTTCCTCTTGTTCCGGCCGCATCAGGGCTCCGGAATCCCGCTTGGAATATTGGTCACCCGGCTGTTCATAACCCGTAAACTCCGAGGTTTTCTGCTGCTTTCGCTTGGCTGAAATCATGTCTATACCATAATTATAGGCTATTTTTATCAGCCATGTTGAAAAACTGGATCTTTTTTTAAAAGCGCCGATTCCGCGGAATGCTTTGATAAACACCTCCTGTGTAAAATCCTGGGCATCTTCCTGATTATGGAAAAACTTCATCCCTAAGCTGTATACTCTGCTGCTGTGTCTTTCCACGAGGATACGGAAACATTCGGGGTCACCCCGTTTTACCCGGTCTACGATTTCCCGGTCTTTCGGCTCTTGAAAATTCACGTCCATTATTTATGAAGAAAATTTTCTTCTAATAATGAAAAAACAGATAAAGCTGATACCGATGGCCAGAGGTATCAGTCCACCGAGGATATCATAGCCGGTACTGCCGACTGCCAGAAAAAAAACAAAAAGAACAAATCCTATCCCCAAGGTAAGAAGACCTGCCAATAAACTGAAGGTATCTAAATCGAATGTACTGGTAGGCTCAATACCTTTCTGTATCATGTACACCTTCTGTTTGTAATTCCAAAGAAGATAAAAAAAAATAACTATACTTCCCATGACAATTCCGACAATGGGAATAACCGTAACCAAAACCTGGGCAGCCGCGCTGGGAACCGAGTTCATACGACCTCCTTCTATGTATTTTTCAGATCCACCTGATTGATCATACCACGGTATTTCCCTTTTTCATAGAAAGCCGCCGGCTGCCGCTCCGATTCCGGCAGGGATACAGCAGTCTTCTGGGTGATGGTGAAAAAATGAAATCCCTGAACTGCCAAGGTTACTATCCTTACAATATTCTTCCGGTCAATTCTGAGTGCCCGTTTTAGAAACCGAAGGTATTCCCTTCCGTGTCTGGAAAATGTCTGCCTAAAAAGTGAACGGAAGAACCCGGTAATTTCCCGCCATTTTATTCCGTTGTTAAATCCCTGGCTGCACTGCAAAAGACCTTTCTGCCGTCCTTCCCGGTACCGCTTGATAACTTCAAGGCAGCGGTCGAAATATGTTTGGGGTCGGTAAACTTCTGTAAGCACCCTCCTGTATCCCTGAAGAAGAACCTCTTTCGGCATTTTTGTTTTAAAGTTCAATTCAACCTGATGAGTGTTGTTTCCGTTGCTTTTTGAGAGGATTCTTCCTTCCTTTTCCAGCCGGTTGTAAAGCCGGGTATGAGGCAGGGCCATGAGCAGACCGATCATGGCGGTCGGGATAGCAAGTTCTTTTATAAACTCAATTTGCTGGTCAAAAATCGATTCATCATCGGAATCAAAACCGATAATAAAACCGCCGGTAACTTCTATGCCCCGTTCCTGTATTTTCCGGACGCTTTCACTAACACTCCGCTTCATATTCTGTACTTTGCCTGTCTCCGAAAGGGAGCTGTCATTGGGCGTTTCGATCCCTACGAAGGTCATGTAGAATTGGGCCTTTGCCATTAGATCGAGCA
This sequence comes from uncultured Spirochaetales bacterium, assembly GCA_964384485.1. Taxonomy (GTDB): domain Bacteria; phylum Spirochaetota; class Spirochaetia; order CAYLLE01; family CAYLLE01; genus CAYLLE01. The sequence goes on from CAYLLE010000006.1 coordinate 39,966, forward strand.
GTTCATCGTCATCGGCTAAATCAATACTGGTTTCTGTGCAGAACTTGAACGGATAGCCGTGCTGTTCCTGCCACTGGATTATCGCATTAAGCAGTTCCTTCACTTTACGCTTATTGCCGATAAAATTGTCATCCACAATAAAAACAGCCCCTTTAAAACCCACGGCAAGGGCGCTGTCCATTTCGGCGGTAAACTGTTCCGGCGTTTTCGTCCTCGGTTTATGACCAAAGAGGTGAACAATGTCGCAGAACTCGCAGTTGAAGGGACATCCCCGGGAATACTGAAGAGGCAGCGTATCGTAGTACTGTAATTTCATCAGATCAAAACGGGGAACCGGGCTTTTGGTAATGTCCGGTTTCTCCGTGCTGGAATAAACCTGCTCTGCCGTTCCTTCTTCCCATGCTTCTATAAACCGGGGAATTGTTATTTCACCTTCGTTCAGAACGAAATAATCGGCTCCCGTTATTTCGTCCCGGGAAGAGGTAGCGTACGGTCCCCCGACTGCTACTTCTTTTTGCAGCTGTCTGCACCGGTCAATAACACACTGCATCGACTCTTTTTGGACAGTCATAGCGGAGAGCATTACCAGGTCTGCTTCCAGAATATCTTTATCATTCAATTTTTCGACGTTCATATCGATTAACGTGCACTTATAATGTTCCGGGAGCATCGCGGCTACTGTAGCAAGACCGAGCGGGGGCATTAAGGCTTTTTTCCCGACAAAGGAAAGGGCGCTTTTAAAGGACCAGTAAGTTTCCGGAAACTCCGGGTACACGAGAAGAATATTTTTTTGTTGCATAAGGGACTCCTGCCGCGGTCACGAGGGTACCGCTGTTTATTACTTTCCTACTTAGACGGCGGACCGATGAAAAGGTTGCAGGATTCCCGAAAAAAACTGTTTTTTTTATTTCAGCTTCATTTCTATACGGCATTCAGGCGTGAGCCGGGAATACGGTATAAATGCATCTGTCTCCCCGCCGTTTACGGTAAATTTGACGATCTTCGTTCCGCTTCCTTCTGTTGAAACAGATATCTGTTTGCCCCTTACGGTAATTCCGGAAAGATGGAGATTCCCCGCCCAATCCGGGAGACGCGGTTTGAAATGGATCCCTCTCCTGTCCGGCTGCAGTCCCAGAACAGACAAGAGAATCAAACCGATGTAGCCGGTAGCGCACCAGGATTGACGGCCGCATGATTTCCACCGGGTGTACTCCTGTTCACCCGCATACCGTTCCCCTGTTTCCGGATGGTAGAGTTCCAGGAACTGTTCGTCCTTGCTTGCGTGTTCCGACAGGATCCGGAATTCCCTGGAGAGATGGTCCATTCCTCCAACAGACGCGGCGGCCATGGCCCACGTCGCCTGGGCATGTGGCCACACCGTTCCGGAATGCCGTCCGTAGGTGCCGGCTGATTCATCCCGGTACCGGGGAAAGGACGGCCAGACGCAGGGAATACCATGTTGTGAAATGTAGGTGTTTTTTAGCACCAGGGGTATCCGTTCTTCCGGCACGGCTTTTGTTAACAGGGCAAAAGCGTGACCGAGACACTCCTGATAATCGCAGAAATCATCCCCTTCCGATAAATACCCATACCGGTTATGGGTGTTCGACCAGAACCGGCCGTTGATGCTATTGAAGAGGGATTGTGCCATCCGCGGCCAATGTTCGTCCGGATTCCGATCCAATTCTTCCTCCATCTCCCGGATAACGGTGTATGCCCCGAAATAGAGACAGTTTGTGGAGAGAGATTTCATCGGTATCCCTATTCCGTCCGGGTGTCGCCTGTTCGGATTAGCAGCCGGCCAATCCAGGATGCACGGAGATCCCCCTGTTTGGGCGTACCTGTCAGGATAGGCTGATATACCGTCCCCCAGCAATGCCGGTCCGCGGAATAATCCCGAGTCCGGATCGTACTCTTCCTTTTCCCGGAGCCGCAGGGTATTGGCGGCAGCTTCCCTGGCGACGGTTAAAAACTGTCTGTTACCGGTTAAACAATAATGACGCCAAGCCCCGGAGACCCAGATAACCGCGTCCCAATACTGACCGCCGACAATAGGTCCCTCCGGCCCGGAAACCAGTGCCGAAAGGAGAGTTGCTTCCGTGATGTCCGGCATGTATCCGGAAAGACCGAAAAATGCGTGGTACGAGGCGTCCCTGGTCCAGGGCCGGTCGTAATCAAGCCCGGCTAAAAGGACGGGAGCTGTTCTTTCTTCGGGAACTTGTATTTTCCACGGCTGTATGTTGGTGACGATATCTCCTAACGCTATCCGGAAAGCCCGCGCGATTATTTCATTTTCCGTTTGAAGATATGGCAGTTTCATTAAAGCTCCGTAGTTTTAAACTGGGGGAGATGTTCAGCGTTCTTCCTGAACATTGCCTGGGTCATTTCCTTGATTTCCGCCAGACTTAATACCGCGGAGGCAAGGGGATCCATGCAGATCGCGTGAAATGTTTTTCTCGGATCACCTTCCACTGCGGACTGTACGGCGAGCTCTTCGCACCGCGCGCTGGTGTTGTTAATGATAGCTAAATGATCGGGGAGGGCGCCGACGTGGATCGCCTCTATGCCCCGGGGGGATGCTAAGACCGGAACTTCTACACAGCAGCCTTCGGGCAGGTTGTCGATGAGACCGAAATTTCTGACATTTCCGTTGAACTTGTACATCGCCCCGTCTCCGAAAACGGCGTTAAAGATGGAGGCGGCATATTCGTGTCCCCGATCAAGATCTATTTCATCTTCTTTGAGCCACTCTTCTATGGTTTTCTTCCATGTTTCTTCCCGTTTCAGGTACCGGTTCAGGATATATCCGTAGTGTCCCGGGTTCCAGCCGGTACCGCTGGTACAGTATTTTTCTATGAGATCGGGGCGTTTCCGGTACCAGGCCACGTACTCAGAATTGTGTCCTGAGCTTTCGGTTACGTAGTAATCCAGATGAAGAAACATATCGTTCCGGACCTGTTCTTCATTATAAATTTCAGGATCTTCCATGGCTTTTCGGATTAATGGATAGGCATCTTCTCCGTCCCAGAGATACTGAAGATACCATGCCTGATGGTTTATTCCGGCGCAGGTATAGGTGATTTCATTTTCAGGAGCGCCGATCCATTTTGCAAGCATTGATGCTGTTCCCTGGACGCTGTGACAAAGTCCGGTGAAGTTCAAATCGGTTTCTCCCTGGACTCCCCGGCAGAGCATTGCCATGGGGTTGGTGTAGTTCAGAATCACAGCATTTGGACAGAGCCGTTTTATATCCCGGGCGATATCAAGCATCACCGGCATGGTCCGCAAGGTTCTGAAAATACCGGCCGGACCTCGGGTGTCGCCCACATTGATGTCTATGCCGTATTCCTTCGGTATTTCGATATCGTACCGCCAGACCCGCACACCTCCGGCCAGAATAGTTATGCAGACGCCGTCCGCTCCATTCAGGGCTTCCGCCCGGTCGGTGGTTGCGGTGATCTTGGCCGGATAATTTCCCGCGGCTGTTATTTTGCGGCACGCCTGCTCAATCGCGGCGAGACGCTCGGTGTCTATATCCATCAATGCTATTTCCGTGTCAGATAATTCAGGGAAGGTTAAAATATCCCGCACCAGTTTCCGAGTGAACCCGAAACTGCCTGCTCCGATAAATGCTATTTTTTTCATGATTATACTCCGGATAATTTTTGGACTATTCTACGGTAAAGACGGTTCAGTTACAACCTCAATAATCCCTGTCCCGGCAATTCCCGGTCAGCCAGATTTAAATTTATATACGTAATTAGGGCCACTTCTAAATTAAAAAAAGCGTTGACCGGGAATTGCTGTCCTAAATTTTTTATGGTATCATTCCCGGAATCTAAATGGAGGCTTGGGATGCGTAAACAAAAAGACAGACCGAATATTATACTGATGAACTGTGATGATTTGGGTTACGGCGATATCGGCTGTTATGGTTCCCGGATGAACCGGACTCCCCATTTAGACCGTATCGGAGAGGAAGGGGTCATTTTTACCGATTTCTATATGGCCGCGCCGATATGCTCTCCCTCCCGGGGAGCCATGATGACCGGATGCTATCCCCGGAGGATCGGTTTTGATCTTTTTGACGGAAAAGGCGTTTTGTTTCCCGGTCAGGGCTGCGGACTTAATCCCGAAGAGAAAACAGTAGCCTCAATCCTGAAGGAGCAGGGATACGCAACAAAACTGGTGGGTAAGTGGCACTGCGGTGATCAGCCGGAATTCCTGCCTACAAGGCACGGATTTGATTCCTATTACGGACTGCCCTACAGTAATGATATGGGGGTCCAAAAGGGTCTTGAGCATCTGAAGAATCCGCCGCTTCCCCTGCTAAGAGATGAAGAAGTAATACAGCAGCAGCCGGACCAGAGCTCACTTACCGAGCGGTATGTGGAGGAGTCGCTCCGGTTTATCCGGAAAAATAAAGACCGGCCGTTTTTTCTCTATTTTGCCCACATGTACGTCCATCTTCCCATTTTTGTTCCCAGTAATTTCCTTGCGGCTTCGCAAAACGGTCCTTATGGAGGGGCAGTGGAACATGTGGATTGGAGCGCCGGGATGCTGATGCATGAGCTTAACCGGCTGGGAATAGATAAAAACACCTTGTTTGTTTTTACTTCCGATAACGGTTCAAAGGCGGAGAACGGCGGAAGCAACGATCCCCTGAGAGGCACAAAAGGGACAACCTGGGAAGGGGGTATGCGGCTCCCGTGTATCATGAGGTGGCCCGGAGTCATCGCCCCGGGACAAAAAAACAGTGAGCTCGTAACTTCCATGGATTTCCTTCCCACGTTTGCGGCTGCCGCCGGCGGAGATGCGCCGGATGACCGGATAATTGACGGGAAAAATATCATGGATTTGATGAGGGGAGATCAAGGCGTATCTTCACCTCACTCGGTATTTTTCTTTTATTCCCGGGATTGTTTAGAGGCAGTTAGATCGGGATCCTGGAAACTTTTTGTTTCCAGGAACCGTGAATCTGTCCTGGAACTGTATAATTTAGAAGATGATATAGGCGAGACGACGGATGTTTCCGATGCAAATCCGGAAAAAGTAAAGGAGCTCCTCGGGTTGTGTGACCGTATCCGTGCCGATATAGGGGACGGGGTAACCGGAACATCGGGAGAAAACCGCCGTCCCTTAGGCCGGGTATCGGATCCAAAGACCCTGACCGAATATGATCCTGAGCATCCCTATATGGTGGCCATGTACGATACCGAAGCGTGCGGTTAATCTATGTTTTCCCTTTCCAGGGGATCTCTCTGTTCATTTCAAAGATACGGTCGGCTTCGTGCCGGTTAATTCGCCCGATGTTTCCGGCAAAAAGCTTCTGCAAAAGGGGATTCAGAAAATAGTGAAAACTTGAGCCGGCAACGGCTTGAAACCCCCGCCTCAGTTTATGGGGACTCCCCGCCCCGGGATCGAACTGCCGGATACCGTGTTTTATGGCCCATTCGATGGGTGAGTAATAACAGAGATTAAAATGCAGATCCCGGTAATATATCCGGGTTCCCCAGTAACGACCCCACATGGTTCCGTTTTTCACGACAAGGAATGACATAGCGGCCGGATCAGGATCTCCGGGTTCGAACGCGGCAGCTAGCAGAAGCCGGGGTAGAAAGGCTTCCGAAAATCCGGTGAAGAACCGGCCGGTAAGGTATTTGGCGGCCCAAATCCCGAACTGGTCATTTGTTTTTTCGTAATATCGATACATTACCGGAAAATAAGAAGCCGGTATCTCCGGACCACAGAGGAGCTGAATCTGTAAATCCTGCTCATCCATACTGCGCCGTTCCCTGCGGATATTTCTCCGCTGGTTTTTATTGAACTCCGCCAGATACTCCGAAAAATCGCCGTATTCCCTGTTCTCCCAGAGATAGCTCTGATGGAGCCATTCCAGATACCGTTCCTTAGGAAGTGAATCAGCCCACAGCGGATCGGTATAAAGGAAGTGAATCCCCTTTATATCATGAACGGCGCAGAACTCCTCTATAATCTGCAGCATGAAAATTGTTGTGTCCTTTTGGTTTAATCCGGATGATACGAGAAACCGGTATTTACCCGAGGGAGTAGCGGGGATTGTACCCGTCATCTTGGGGTAGTACTCCGAGCCGAATTGCCCGGCAGCCTCGGCCCACCCCCAATCCCAGATAAACTCTCCGGTGCTGTCTCCTTTTATGTAGAGCGGGGCCGCGGCGGTTATACTATTTCCGGACCATAGGGTGAGGTGGAACGGGAGCCACCCCTGCTCGGGGGAAACGCTTCCCGATTTTTCAAGCTGATTTAGCCAGCCCCATTCCAGAAAAGGCGAGGTATTTTTATCGACCAGGGAATTCCATTCTTCTTCCCGGACTTCCCCGATGTTCTGAAGCCAGCGGAGAGACAGATTACTCAGATCTTCCATGCCCCTCCGGAGAGTCCTTTTCCGCCATTAAAAAAAGCAGGTCCGAAAGCCGGTTCAAATAAACGGAATAAATGTCTCCGGTTGACTGCTGCTCCATCCGGAAATACTTTAAAATCGAACGTTCAGCTCTCCGGCAGATACTGCGGGCGAAGTGAAAATGAGCCGACCGGGGATTGTCTCCGGGAAAAACGAATTCCGTTACCGGCGGAACGGATTCCTCAAGTTTCTTTAATTCCGTCTCGATCCGGTTTATCTGTCCCCTCCCAAAGGTGAGTGTCCCGCCGGCTAACGCGCCCGACAGGAGTGAAAGTTCTTTTTGTATCTGAAGGATACCGTGGTTTTCTTCAGGAACCGCGTAAAGACGGCACAGGCCTAAAGCGGCGGTTAATTCATCCAAATCGCCTAAAGCGTCGAATACCGGATGAATTTTCTCCTGCCGACCTCCCTTGAGCAGATCTGTAGTCCCGTCATCGCCCCGCTTAGTGGTGATGCTTGATTTCATATAAAATAAGGAAAATTATTTTTGCTTCCGCCGGTTCTTCGGGATTGATATGGTATGAGTAGTACCTCCGGCTGAATCAATTTTCCAGCCTCCTTTCAGTTCCATGGAAATGATCGTATTTACTAAATCATGCCCTACCGCGGCTTTTTGAGTACCGTCTGGATCAATACCGCGTCCGTTATCTGAAATAACGATGGTATATCCATCTTTTTCGACGGATAGCGCAGCCTTCACATCTCCCTTCTCTCCATTGGAAAACGCATGCTCGAAAGCATTCATTAACAGCTCGTTTACGGCAAGCAGAAGAAGTACCGCGTCTGAACTGCTGACTTCGGTTTCTGATTCCGGGATATGGATTGTCATCCGGTGGGGAGCCGCGAGATTTTCTTTGATGGTCTCTAAGAAGCTCAACAGATAATGTTCAAGACTGATCTGTCCCATCAGGTCGATCTGTCCGAGTATGCTCTGGGTATGCACAATCGTTTGAATTCTGCCCATGCTGCTTTCTATTATTTCCTGAACCTCCGGGTTCTGAGCAGCCGCGCTTTTCATCTGGAGTATGCTGTTTAAAAGCTGCAGGTTGTTGTTCACTCTATGGCGAAACTCCTTTAAAAGCAGTTTAGTACGGTCGAGTTCTTCCCGGAGTTCGGCTTCCTTAAGCCGGCTTTTTTCCAGCTTACCCAATAAAGAAGACGCTGCATCTGTTTCATTATTATCTTGTATCATCTTATCCGGCTCCCTGGCTGCTACAGCATTATTTCTATCGTAAATTTTCAAAAAATGGACTCCCTTCTCTGTTAATCGCATGTGGAAGATACTCAATTATATCAGAAGAGTCATCTTTTTATTACCCAAATAATCAACTTTTACGGAAATTTTACCCTAAAACGGCCCGAAGTTAACCGCCACGGCTATACCGATGAATCCGATGCTGATTGCGAAAATCAAAGCCTGAAGCGGTATCGACCACTTGACCCATTTCGGATAACTGACAACGGTTAATCCCAGGGCAATAATAAGTATGGCGTTGGACGGATAAAGCATATTGCTGAATCCGTCACCCATATCAAATGCCAGGACCGAAGTCTGCCGCGTGATTCCCACCAGATCGGCCAAAGGAACCAGGATAGGCATCATAAGAAATGCTTTCGCTGACGCGGACCCGATAAAAAAGTTCATTATCAGGGTAAGGAGATATATCAAAAGGGCCGCGGAGAAGGGTGACGCGCCGCCGATTATGGTGCCGGCTCGGTACAGGATGGTATCGGTTATCATCCCCTGGTCAACAATATGTTTCACGCTCATACTCATCATAATCAGAATGACTCCCGGCAGCATATTAATGGTTCCCCGGGAAAATGCTTTTAAAACTCCTTTACCGCCCATTTTCGCGAGGAGACCTGATCCTATGCCTCCGATGAGGAATAGCAGAGCCATGACGGGGAAGGCAGCATCCGACAGGGCCGGGATCTGCGAGGTGACCAGGACAAACACGATCGCGGCGCCCATACAGGCTCCGAACCATGTAAGCGCCCGTTTCATATACTTGGGCAGTCCCTCATCAACCTGAGCAGTATGGGTGCTGCGGGCCAGAGATTCTTTAACCGGAATATCTTCCCGGTAGACCGGAGAAGATTCCGGTTTCCGCTCTATCTTTTTGGCGTACCTTCTGACGTATAAATATACCAGGAAAAAGATAACAGTAAAAAAGATCAGTCTTAACCATGCCCCGGAAAACAGGGGAAGTTCAGCAATTGTCTGGGCGACGCCGATGGTGAAAGGATTTGTTACGGCAGCGGAAAAACCGAATGCTAAAGGGAGGAGACTCATGCCGAGTCCGGTCATGGAGTCCCATCCCATGGCGTGGGCTAAAGGTACAATGAGCACCACCAGGGGAATGAGGGTTTCGTAGATTCCCAGAAAAGCGGCAAGAAACATGAAAAAGAATATCAGGATTCCCATCAAAAGATATTTCCGGGTGCCGAATTTTCTTACCATCAGATTCAGCAGGGATTCAATGACCCCGCCTAATTCCAGAATAGTAAAAGAGCCGCCGACGAATATCAGAAACAGAATTATCGTAATAACCGGCAGATTTCCTTCAGAATAAAGTACCTCCACCGGCGCCGTGAACCACCGCCATACCGGATATTCCGGAGGCTGTCTGAACTCAAAGGATCCCGGGACAACCTGTTCACGGCCGTTGACTGAAACCCGTTCGAACTCTCCCGGCTGTACAACCTTGGTTAAGATACCGGAAACGATCATCAGTCCAAGAATAATAAAAAATGCGAGCAGGAAGGCTTTCTTTCCTATCTTAAGCGAAGCTGTTCTTTCTTTCATGCTGCGGACTCCTCTATGCCCATTTCTGGGAACGCTTAATAAATTCTTCGAAAAACCGTATTGTAAGCTGGTAATTTTCCATCGAGAGGCGTTCACCCGCTCCATGGATACGGTCCAGTTCTTCCTGATTCAGCTTCATCGGGGAAACCCGGTAAACCGCATCGGATATCTCCGCGTAGTACTTCGAATCAGTGGTTCCCGTCATCAGAAATGGAGCGGTGATGCACTCCGGAACCAGCTCCTTTAAAAGGACAGCGGTTTGCCTGAATATCTCGCTGTCCCCCGGCGACACCGGCACCTGTATTTCTTCACCCTCAAACTCCGGTTCAATTGTGATTCCGGGAATACCGGCGCAGATCTTTCGGAACTGCCGCGCCGTTTCTGCTGCTGAATCTCCCGGAAGCAGGCGTACATTGATAACCGCTTCCGCGTTTTGGGGTAGAACATTGGCCGCGTTGCTCGCTTTGGCCATAGTAGCCGCGGCGGTTGTTCTGATCAGTGCATTTGTGGCGGGATATTTCGCCAATGCCTTTAAAATGAAGGATCGAAAGATCGACGGATTGCTGAGCAGGAATTTCCGGATGCCTTTCATTCCCGCGGCGGCTGATTTGAGAAATTCCTTAACCGGAAGAATGAGTTTCGGAGGCAGCGGATTCCCTTCTATTAAGGTGATCGCGCGGGCCAGATTACCAAGCGCGGTATGCTTCGGAGGCATTGCCGAATGTCCGCCTCCGGACACCGCCTTTATCCGGTAGTTAACGAATGCCTTTTCAGCGACGCTGATAAGAGCGAGAGGCTGCGTCACCCCCTGGAGCATGTTTTCCGCAATAAGGCTTCCCTCATCTAAAACCGCGGCGAACTTCACCCCCTGGTTTCGGAGAAATTCAGCCATGGCACCGGCTCCATATGTTCCGGTTGTTTCCTCATCCCCGCCGAAGGCGAAATAGATATCCCGCTCCGGTCTGAATCCCTGCTCCAGGAGCGCGGTTGCGCCCTCCATTATGCCCAGGAGATTGTTTTTGTCATCCTGGGCACCCCGCCCCCAAACGTATGTTCCGTCAAAATGACCGGAAAAGGGCGGATGGTCCCATTTAGATTCGTCGGCAGGATCAACCTCCACAACATCATAATGGGCGGCCAGGAGCAGAGGTTTTTTTTCCGAACCGGTGCCCTTCCACCGGTAAATTACGCCGAAATCGTTCCGGTAAATCCTTCCAATATTACCGTGAAATGCCGGATATGATTCTTCGAGGAATTCCAGGAATTTTCTGTGGATAGAACGATCGATTTTATCGTAGTTCCTGCAGCTTACCGTTGGTATTGTAATTCCGCGGCTGAACCTGTTTATGATTTCATTTTTCAAGATAAACTCCATTGCTTCGTGTCTCCTGCAAAAGCGGCTATGTCCGCCGAACCGGTTACTACGGTATCGGCCTTATATTGCTTCATAATGGAACCTCCGGAAATTTTCCAGGGAATTGCTTTCGGCAGTATATAATGTATATACTTATGAAAGCAATTGGAGGTTACCAAAATGCGGATATTGGAACATAAAGTTATTTTCCGGGAAGGTTATCCCGGATGGCCGAGTATCGCCCGGACAAAAGAGGGGGAGCTATTAATCGTATTCAGCGGATTCAGGGAAGAACATGTCTGCCCCTACGGGAAGACTGTGCTTATCCGTTCCCGGGATTCGGGTGAGACCTGGGGAGAGCCTGAGATCATTACCGATACACCCCTGGATGACCGGGATGCCGGAATACTTGTCTGTTCCAACGGGACCATTGTCGTCAGCTGGTTTACGCTTTGCCGTGCCCGGAATTCGGTACTATCCGCCGGGCATTACAGCCGGGAAATCAAGGAACGTTGGGCCAGGGATATCCAGGCAATTCCGCCTGAAGAAATTGATAAATGGACAGAACCGGGCAAAATTGAGCCGGAGTATGGTAAACGGGGTCATTTTATCCGCCGTTCTGAAGACGGCGGGAAAACATGGGAATCTCCCATTTCTGTAGTGCCCTCGTCACCCCACGGACCGATTGAACTTTCCGACAGGCGACTCCTGTATTTCGGGAACAAGGGATACGAGCGCGAAGGAAAAACCTCCTCCTTAGCGGCTGCGGAATCGAGAGACTGGGGGAAAACCTGGAAAGTAATCGGGGGAACAACCATGTTTACCGGTCCGGATAATTCTGAATCGGGAGCGGTCTCGTACATGGGCGAACCTCATGCCGTGGAATATGAACCCGGTAAAATACTTGTTCTGCTGCGCCATCAGAGTCTGGTGTACACTCCCGGGGAGACGGAACAGTATAAGATGTGGAAAACAGTATCGGAGGACGGGGGCCGTACGTGGAGTGAACCGGAGAAAACGCCCCTCTTAGGGTATCCCCCCCATCTGCTTAAACTTTCCGACGGCAGAATTCTGGCAACTTACGGCTACCGTTTTCCGCCCTACGGAGAACGGGCTTGCCTCTCCTCAGACGGAGGCCGTACCTGGGATACGGAAAACGAAATAATTTTAAGAGACGATTCACCCGATGATGATTTAGGGTATCCCGCCTCATTGGAGCTTCCCGGCGGGCAAATCCTTACGGTGTATTATCAGCGCGAAAACCCTTCACAGAAACCGTGCCTGCAGTTAACCAGGTGGGAACTGTGAGGCTTCTAGTAGTCGATGATGAAATTGAAATTCGGGAGGGAATCCGGGAAGCCATTCCCTGGGGAGAGTACGGGATCGAAGAATGTATTGCCTCGCGGAATGCTTCCTCCGCTCTTCAGATAATCAATGAATACAAACCTGACATCATTATCCTGGATATAATGATGGAAGGTATGGACGGACTTGAATTTCTGGAAGTAATAAGAAATCATTTCCCTAATATACAAGTTATACTTATAAGCGGATACGATGAGTTTACCTACGCGCAGCGTGCGGTTTCTCTTCATGCTTTCAGATATCTTTTGAAACCGCTGGACGATTCGGATCTAATTAATGCAGTAACTGATGCGCGAGATGAAATAAATAAAAGACTCAATAATATTAAAAACAGTAAAGAGCTGAATGACATACTGTCTGTAAGTAAACCATTACTTCAGGAGCAGTTTTTTCATCTTATATTGGAAAACCAGCTCCGCGAAGAAGAGGAAATAACACGATATGGAGCCGCTCTTGGAATAGATTTGAGCAGTTCTGTAGTTACCGGTATCTTCCTTTTGCCGGACCTGCCGAAGGAGGAGACCAGTGAAAGCTATGGAGATTTTTCTCTCTATACTGCAGTCATTAAAAATTATCTTCAGGAAAATTATACAGCCATGGGTTTTTATTCTTTTTTTTATCATGAGCTTTTAGGACTACTATCGCTAAAAAAAACCGGGGTAGACCTGAGTAAAACGCTTATCAATATAAAAAACTGGATTAACAATGAACTTAAGATAGGAGTAACCATCGGTATTGGCGGTTCACGCGGAAAATTAGAATCAGCCAGGCGATCATTCCACGAAGCAAAACAGTGCCTTAATGCTATACCGATTACCGGTCCAAATAAAATTATCTATTATAAAAATCTGTCTTTTTCACATAAAAGGGATACAAGTTTTAGACAGGAGTTAGAGTTTCGCGAGGAGCGGCTTATACAAGATCTCCTTAACGGTGTTTTCCCGAATGTTGATGTGCTTTCTGGAGAACTATCTTCGTTATTTTCTGAATATCTTATTTTAGAAAATGATGGAGGTTTCAACAGGCTTCTTTCTGATTTGCTTCTTTTTCTTGTAAAAATAGTGGTAAACCTTGGGTTAAAGCTTGATAGTAAAGGGACTGATCTGGAGAGGGCATCTCTTGAAATATTAGATGTACAGTCTGTCGCCGAATTAGATGATTTTCTAAGCCGTTTTCTTACTCGAATCATTAAAGAAATGGAATGCCGTCGGGAAAGACATAATTCTTTTTTAATCGAGAGCGCACTCGCTGTGATCGGAAAAAACCGGTATAAGGACATCAGCTTGTCTTGGGTCGCTGGAGAGCTGAATGTTCATCCGGTGTATCTTAGTAAAATATTTAAAGAAGAGATGAACATATGTTTTATTGACTATGTGATCTCTGTTAAGGTTAAAGAAGCCAAACGTATGCTAAAGGAAACAAATCTTAAGATATATGAAATTGCGGGGGAACTTGGTTATATGGATGTTGATCATTTCACATCTCTCTTCAAAAAACAAGTTGGTATTTCTCCTAGCCAGTACCGCCGAATCGGATAAGATCCAGGGTTTTACTGTAATTAGGTTTTTCTCGCCATTCAGAGGGTATTCTGACAATTACCGTAGTTCCCATGCCTGCTCGGCTTTCAATTTCAATTCCATATGCGGTACCGTAGAATAGAGAAATTCTTTTCTGAACATTTGATAATCCGGAATCTGAAGACGTGCTTGTTAAATGAAGACTTCTCAATAAGAGATCCAGTTTTTCCTGATCCATACCTTTGCCCGTATCTTTGATCTTAAAAATAATGATTCCGCCTTCTTCCACGGCTGTAATAAATATATCGCCGTCTCCGTCATGTATACCGTGAATTACTGCATTCTCAACTATTGGCTGTATAATTAAATTTAAAATTTTCTTGTCATTTAAATCTTCAGAGATATCAATATGGAAAGTAAACCGACCGGAAAACCGGTGAGATTGAATGGCAAGGTAGCTTGTTATTCCAATGACCGCCTCTTTTACTGTTATGCACTCTTTGCCATTGTTGAAGACTGAGCGGTACAGATTGGATAAATCACGAACAATACCGGATATTTCATCTACCCCGTTCCTTTTAGCAATCCAATTAATGGAGTCCAATGTGTTATATAAAAAATGGGGGTTGATCTGTGACTGCAGGAACTTCAACTCCATTTCGGAGTGTAATGTTTTCTCCATGAATAGATCTTGAATCAGTTTTTTTGTGCGCCGCACCATACGGTTAAAACTCTCGAATAAATATCTGAACTCATCACTTCCACCATTTCTCGGTGTATATACTTCGGGAGCAGAGGTATTGAAGTTTCCCCTCTCAACCCGTTCCATAAATGAGACTAAGAGCATGATTGGCTTATTTACACCGGATAAAATAATCCGGGATATCAGGAGGATTATTAGAGTTGATATACCAATAATTGAGCCGGCAAAGACTTTAAGAAACAACCTCTGTTCTCTGAGAAGTTCCCTAACCGGAATGAGCGCTAAAAGATTAAATTTATTTTCCGTATTCTCCGAACATATCATTAAGTAATCGGGTAAATATATATCCGTTATCTCTCTTTGAAGATGTTTGCTTTCCGACGTTATAGTGGTGAACAATTTATTTAATTCATTCTTGCGTTGTGAAGATATGATATTTCCCACGCGGTCTGTTAAGAAAAGATGAGTACCAGAATATGTTTTAATCCTGCTGATGATACTGTAGATGGAACTTTCAGAAAAGTTTATGCTTAGATAAACCTTTACCGGTATATCCCGGTTTATAATATCAAGCCTGCTCATCAGCGAAATATAATTCTTGTCACTCAAGTTACTGTCATGAAAGTGTCCGACCCAACGGTATGCTTCTTCTAAATTTTCTACCAAAGGAATCCAGTTGTTTTTCGGGAAATATCCTTGTGTAAATATATCCGGATCAGAGGTAAGCATGAGCGTTTTGCGGGGTATATATAGATATATTGAATCAATTTTAGAGTTCAGTTCCGCCTGATACATTAGTTCAAGGGCAAAAGCATTAATTCTTTTTACATTTTCATAGGACTTTTGATTATCCTGGTTTAGTTCTTTTGTTATACCGAGTAGTTCTTCGTTGGTGGATAGCAGTTGGGTTAATTCTTTTACCTGTTCAAACAGAAATGAAATATAGTAGTTGGTAAGATCAATTCCGTTCTGGATGGAATCGATAGTTTTAGATGTGATTATTCCAAATGTTATGCTGTATCCGACTATTGTACAGATAATAAAGAAAAGAAGAAGACTGAGGATAGGAATAATTAATCTGTTTTTTAGACTATGCAGCCGCGTGCTACTACCCCTTAATTGACCCTATAAGTATACCTCTGGCGAAATATTTTTGTAAATAGGGATAAACAATTATGACTGGTATCATAGAGAGAATAATGATCGCAGATGAGACTCCCTCAATATTCAAGTTCTGAGTATCCATTGCGCCTCCTGCCATCTGTTCAAACTGGTGCACCATTTCACGCTTAACTACGATCATTTCATTCAGCTTAACGGGAAAGGTGTATTTTTCCGGGGAATTTATGAAAATTACTGCATGGAAAAACATATTCCAATATCCGACTCCGGTGAATAGGGCGATCGCTGCCAATACTGGTTTTGAAAGAGGGATAATGATTCGTGAGAAGATTATGAATTCGTTTGCTCCGTCCATCCTGGCCGATTCAGGCAGACTTGAAGGGATAGACCAGTAATAATTCCGTATGAGGATCATATTCCAGCCGTTAACAAATGACATCAGAATGAGACCGTTTATCTTGTCAATTAACCCTACAGCTTTTACGACAAGGTAAAGCGGTACCAATCCTCCGGAAAACATCATGGTGATTACAATCATGTAAATAAAAATCCGGTTACCCGGAAGATCACGTTTTGATAGTGTGTACGCTCCCATAGCGTTAAATGTCAACGCCACTAATGTACCTACTGTCGTTATATAGATCGAGTTTAAAAAGGGTCGGTATATACCTTTATCACTAACCACAATTTTATAGTAAAACAATGATATTTTCCGAGGTATGAGAGAAAGTTCCAGCTCTCCACGGGGACCAATATCAAATGATTGTTTTAAAACAATGATGACCGGGAGTAATATCATCAATGTAAAAAGTCCAAATAAAGTAATATTAATAATGTTGAATATTTTCTCCCCTCTGCTTAATGCTATCATTGTTGCCTCCCGTTATAGAATTCCCCGTTTATCTTCCGTAAGCTTTTTGCTCAAGATATTGGCAAATAATACCATTACCAAACTGATCGTTGATTTAAAAAGACCTACTGCAGTCGCATATGGGAATTTTGCTTGAACCACTCCTAAGTTGTAAACATAGGTATCAATAACCTCCGCGGAGGATTGGATCATGGGGTTCTTCAGTACATATATCGGTTCAAACAAAGTTAAGACATGGGTAAAAGAAAGAACAAAAACTACGAGGATTATCGGTTTGATAGATGGTAGGGTTATATATATTGCTTGTTTCAGACGTCCGGCACCGTCAATAACGGCTGATTCATAGAGTTCGGGATTAACTCCGGCTAAAGCCGCAAGATATATAATGGCGGAATATCCAATATCCTTCCAACCCCGGAGAAAAGTGAATAAAAATGGAAAGAGTTTAGATTTTGACATAAAAAAGATTGGTTCTCCACCGAAAAATTTTATCACTTCGTTGACATATCCTGTGGTGGGGGAAAGGATAGATATCCATATTCCAGCAATCACTACCCAGGAAATGAAGTGGGGAAGGGTTGAAATTGTCTGAACCGTTTTCTTGTATTTTCGAATCCGGATTTCATTCAGGAGAAGGGCTAAGATGATGGGGGCGGGGAATAGAAATATATATCTTAACAGGACAAAAAACCATGTATTTATAAATGACTTCCAAAAAAAAGGCAGCCTGAAAATGAATTTGAAATTCTCAAAGCCGACCCATCCTTTAAATCCGCTGACACGGTAATCGGCAAAAGCTATAAGGATACCTACGATAGGAAGATAATGAAAAATGATATAGTAAATAATCGGCACGGCAATCATGCCGTAGAGAATAAAATAATCCAGTTTGTAATAGATCTTATTTTTTGTTTTTTTTAATGAGGGAACATTCATTTTCTTAATTTCTTTTGCTGCTTTCATTGATTTACCATATTCCCGATGTTGATAATCAAAAGGGAAGCGCCCGGATCTTCTTCCGGGCGCCATACTTTTTAATACTTAATAAGTATAGAAAGCGTCATGGTCCAAGCCTACAGCTTCGTTTGCTTCGATAAGAATATTTTGCGCTCCCAAAGCTTTGACCTGTCTCCGGTATGTGTCAACACATTCCTGAGGGGTTATCTCTCCCAATGTTACCTTTGCTATAAGTTCTTCAAATATTTTCCGGATGTCGCTTATGATGTTCGTATACGTAGGAGAAATTGCTACATCAAATTTTCCAGGACATTCATAAACAATTCCTGTTTGCTTGGCCCTTGCTATTATCTCGTTATGCTCTTTTGCAAGGGTTAAGCTTTCCTCCATTTCCTGCTCAGTACCTTCGGTTATGATTGGATAATCTTGCTCTTCCCAGTTCGGATGTCGAGAAAAGATCCCGGGTGTGGTGTAAGGGTTCTCTGTATCCGGATCTTTGAGTCGAACAACAGTACCAGCATCCAACTTGAATGTTTTTCCTTCTATACCGTGTGCTCCCCAGAGAAATCTGCGGTCATCACCGTAAAATGTGGTTACAAAATCATTCACCATTTTTTTCGGATTTTCTGTTGATGAGAGAAGTGACCAGGGTGATCCACCGGTTACAGCATGATTAATGTTTTTCTGCCGATTGCCTTTTATGCCCATTATGAGACCGACTTCACCGTCTGGAACATTCTTTTGGAGTTCCGTGGTACCGGCGCCCAGTCCCCAGCTAAGCCAGTAGAATGTTGAACCGTACTTTCCAGACCAGAATTTTTCCCGCATTGTGCTTCCCTTGTTAGTAAAAACTTCCGGATCTAGAATCCCGTCTCGGTATATCATGCTCATATATTCCAGGGCTTCGAGCATTTCCGGTTTCAGCATGCTATCTACCCACTGATCTTGGTTGGGATCCCAAACTATGGGATCAGCACCGAAGTTATTAAGACGGGCATCAAATGTTTGAAATATATCCTGCAGATTCCAGGTTCCGGCGGATACCATTCCATATGTATCATCCTTACCGTTTCCGTCGGGATCCTCCTGGACAAACGCCTTCATCACCGCAGTTAACTGATCGATGGTTTCCGGTTGGTTCATGTTCAGCGTTTCGAGCCAATCCTTACGAATGACCCTTGCGAACGCAGATCCCTGCCATCCGTTTGGTATGGCGTAGGTAATACCATCGTACTGAAAGAGTGCCTTGAAATAATCAGGAAGAGCTTTCCATGTAGCATTATCTTTAAGATATTCATCCAAGGGTTCAATCGTACCGTCATCAATAGCTTTAAGAACATCACCTGGTGTGAAAAGAGATACCAGTCCTGTTAATTCACCGGATGTGATCATTAAGTTTACCTTTTCCATGTAGTTGTTTCGGGGCAGCGCATTTACTTTAAGGTTAACTCCAAACTCATCGTAGAAGCTGTCGATGAATTCTTCTTTTAAATCCGGATCGTCCGATGAATCACCAAAATAAAAAACCTTAGTAAGTTCAATGAAAGGTTCGTCACCTTCCTCACTGGTAGCTGTTTCCGATTCACCTTTTGCCCATATCCAGGCAACAGCCAGAAGCAGCATTAATAGTAAAAGACTTAGCTTTTTCATTAAAGACCTCCTTAATCTAATGTATTAGCTAATTTCTTCCTTATGGTAATATTGATAACTGAGAATGCAAGGGGGATTTATTTAAGGAATTACCGGATTTTTTTTAAATTAAATGACCCATTTTATTTCTTTTTGTTTCTAAACAGCGCCGGAAGGCTCCGCGTGGACAGCTGTTTCTGCTCATTGTATACTTAGTATAGTCATGAATAAACCTTTTGTAACGGTCTCCTACGCCCAGACGATCGACGGCAGAACGGCAACCCTGACCGAGGAATCTCAATGGATTTCCGGTGAAGCTTCTCTTAATTTGGCTCATACCCTCAGGAGAGATAACGATGCCGTCGCCGTAGGAATCGGCACAGTATTAGCTGATAACCCGCTGCTCACCTGCCGGATAACCGATCCTCCAAGTAGTCCTCTCCGGGTAATCTATGACAGCGAATTGCGGATTCCCCTGGATTCCGAGCTTATCTCCACGGCAGGGGAATATCCCCTGTGTGTCATCACCAAGGAAAAATATGATCCGGAAAAAGCTTCTGTCCTTACAAGATTCGGTGCAAAACTGATACCGGTAAAAAAAAGGGGAAAAGGACTATCAGTCACGGATAGTCTCGATGCCCTGGTTTCCCAAGGGGTGCGGAGTGTATATGTGGAGGGCGGTGCCGGTTTGATTACCTCTTTTCTGAAAGAAAGGCTTGTGGACCGGATGATCATTGTCACCGCTCCGATTATCCTGGGAAAGGGGATGGAAGGAATCGGTGATCTGGGTATACGGAGCCTTAAGGAAGCGGTCCGACCCCGGAGGGTAAGAACCCGCATGATCGGAGATGACATGGTTTGGGATCTGGAGCTTTAAATGGCCGGTGACTGCGGCAGGTGTCTGTATTTTACCGGTAAGAACAGCGTTGAGATCCGGCAGGAGCATCTTACGCGGAAGCCCGGTCAGCTCCTGGTGGAGTCGCTCTATATGGGGATCAGTTCGGGGACGGAGATGCTTTTTTACCGGGGAGAAATATCCGAAGGCACTGTTTTAGATGAATCCCTATCCGCTTTACAAGGCGGACTTGAGTATCCGGTCAAATACGGCTACATCAATGTGGGAACAGAAGAGACGGGACGGAATGTTTTTGCCTTTTTTCCGCACCAGGACCGGTTTTACATCGATCCGGACGAAGTAATACCGCTTCCTCCGGATATGACCCTGGAAGAGGGTGTTTTTATTCCCACCATGGAAACCGCTCTGGCAATTCATCAGTCCCTGAATGCCGAACCCGGCGCTTCCGGGGAGGTAATATGGCCGGATATATCCACCGGCTGATGATCAGTTTTCTGAGTGAGAACGGCGCCGGCCCGGAGAAATTCATCAAGTCCCGGGTGACCGTATGGGAATCCCCCGAAGCCTTCCGGTACATCCGGAAGCGTTACGGAAACGGAAAAAATGTAACCTGCGTACACGGAGCTGTCGGCAGCCGGAGCGGAAAAGCTTTCCTCTACAAAGACCCGGGAAACCCGACTCTCTCAACCGTATCTGTATCCTGGATAAACCGGATGAAGACGAAACCGTCCTTCCGGAACGTCTCATGGAGAGAGAAAGAAGAAGTTCCGATGATGACCCTGGATACGCTCATCGCTCATTGGGAAATACGGCATTCCCGAATTCTGTAAAATCGATACCGAAGGAACGGAAGACCAGGTATTGGAAGGGTGTTCCCGTCCCCTTCCGGCCCTGTCATTTGAATATCTGCCGATGGAAAAAGAAACGGCTATCCGGTGTCTCCGTCATCTGGAACATATCGGCCGGTACCGGTACAATGTTTCGGTCCGGGAAACGATGCGTTTCCGGTGGGGGGATTGGACCGGCGGGGATGAAATCCTCGGGTTCTTAAACGGCTTGTCTGAGAATGCCCCGTCAGGAGATGTGTACGCCGTGAGACAAGGAGAGAAGGATGAAACAGAAAATTAAAACAGCAATTCTGGGTTACGGCCGGAGCGGCAGTACCATGCACGCCGGTGCCATCGAAAACATCGGTGATTTTGAGATGACCGCGGTCTGCGACATTGACCCGGAACGGCAGAAGCAGGCGGTGGAAAGATTCGGCTGCAGGATTTACAGCGATTATAAGGAAATGCTTTCCCGGGAAGAGCTTGATATCGTGTGTGTGGTAACCAGGAGCGATCAGCACTGCGACATGACCTGTGACTGTCTGGAAGCCGGGACAGATGTCCTTGTAACCAAGCCCTGGGCGGTGAACGCCGGGGAAGGGGAGCGGATGCGGAAGGCTGAAGAAAAAAGCGGAAGGCGGATCTTCCCGTGGCTTCCTGCCCGGTGGGGGTCCGACCTAAAGCGGCTTCGGGAACTCCTTGAGCAGGGCGCAATCGGCAATCCTTTTATGATCAGGAGAACCGTAGTCAGTTTCGGTGTCCGTGATGATTGGCAGACGGAGAAGAAATACGGCGGCGGATATATCCTCAACTGGGGTCCGCACATTCTGGATCCCCCGATACTGCTTGCCGGCAGCCCGGCCGCCCAAGTCTACGGCAAAACCGGAAAGGTCAATAACCCCGGAGACGGAGAAGATTTTTTCTTTGCCCTGATTACCTGTAAAAACGGGATGATTATCACCGCTGAATTCGCGGTATCTTCGGAAGATCTGCCAAACTGGGTGGTAATGGGTGACCGGGGAACTATCGTGGTACGGGGAAAAGAGATAACCATTCATAAACAGACACCGAGCCGTCCCTCGGATCCGACAAAGTACACCGATATGCAGGCGGAAAAGGAATCCATTGAAACTGAAACACTTACTCCGGATACCTACGGAGATGCTGAAGCCGTGTATCGGGAAATCGCCGCCGCCTTTCAGAACGGCACTCCTTTCGCGGTAACATCGGAAGACGCATTGGAATTGTCCCGGGTGTTTGACGGCATAAAAGACGCGGCCGAAACGGGCAAGGCTATAAAGCTAATCACTTAAGCAATTTTGACTGTTGCGAAAATTGTTGTTTCAGTGAAAAATTGAACATAAATCCTTACAAGAAAACGGTTTTTAAGGACCAACAACAATTTTCGCAACAGTCCTTATTAACTCAGACCCTGGTGTCCGGGATTCGGGATTTTTCCAGCTCCCGGATAACCCGGGGATAATTTTCCAACGCTTTCCTGCCGGACCTGTTCAGGCGGTACATACCTCTGCCGGTCCGGTCAAACCATCCGTAAAAATTCCTGGCTAGGATGGGCTGTGTCTTTTCCGAACAACCTTTAGCTCTAAGGTCCTTCGGACTTGAGGGACCGGATTCCTTTAGGAAGAACGCCACTTTTATTGCCTGCTGCTTGTAGGATGTTAACCGTTCCTCAGTGACCGGTATTCCTCCCCGGGTAAACTCCCCGTATCGGCCGTCAATTTCCCGGATAATGGCATGCCGTTTCCGGTGCATTCTCCGGACTGTATGCTCCGCGGGATGAAGAAGAACCTCTACCTTCGTCTTGGTTTTCATAAACCTGACCAGGATCAGCCCTGTCTCAAGCTTTCTCAAGAGTTTTACCACCCCTTTCTGGTTCGGGATAGAACGTTTTCCCGGAGGGACCGGCACCGCGGCGTATACCGATTCGGTAATTTCCTTCCGGTCCGCGATCTGGACGAGCAGGGAGACGCTCATTCGGGTTTTTAGTTCGATCAGGATCAGTTCGTTATTCCGTCTGGCGGCGATGTCGCAGTTTTTTACTTCCCCGCTAACCGAGTATCCCTGATGTTCTAAATACGTTTTCAGCGGGTGGTAAAGGTCTGCTTCTTTTATCATCCTGTCTATTCTAAGAAAGTCTTCCGAATGAAACAAGTGACCGGTTTTCATTCGTTCAGAAAATTATTATTCTAAATATACATTACCGGCGGAGCAGGAGGAATCATTGTCCATATATAAAGT
>CAYLLE010000007.1:0-2075 GCA_964384485.1 uncultured Spirochaetales bacterium
TTAATAAAACAATTTATAAATTTTAATGCGAATGTGATCACCGGGAATTGCTGGCACAGAGTAATGCTTAACGGTATCAAATGGAAGACAGAAACTGCCGCACCTGATAATCCCACTCTCTGGTTTCCGCTTCCACCTTGACCTTTCCTTTTGCAGTATCCGAAAGCGCTACCGCAACGTGACCGCCGCCGCCCTCAAAAGAAAGACAGCAATCCTCTTCCCCTGTCATGACCAGACCTTCACCGCCGGGACCAAAAAACTTTTTCGCCTTATTCAGAATATCAGCCTTATTTGTTTTTACTGTTTTTTCATAAACCGCCATACTTAAACCTCCGGTTTCCTTTTAGTTTAAAGTATCTATTTCCAGGGATCAGGACCAGCGGACGCGGCGGGTTAACCACTGTATAAGCCGGTTTATTATTATTATATTGAACATGAAGGATTTCTAATGGCGAGAAAAAAACTACAAAAAACTGCAATCATCATAGGTGCTATTATCATATTTTTTGCCGGAATATACCTGCTGCGGTTTCAGCTGTTCGGTCCTCTCCTGAGAAACTTGGTGGAAAACCAGCTAAGTAATGCTATGGGGACGGGAATTGAATTCGAAGTCAGTGAAATAAGAGGTTCCTTAATCAGTGACGTTACAATAAAAGGCTTTACAACAAAAACTCCCGGCGCGGACGGACCGCTCTCCCGGGTGGAATTTGCAACCCTGCAGGCTGACTACAACCTTTTTAGACTGCTCACGGGGCCGGCTCTTGAAATCCTCATCGGACTGGAAACTTCCGGTGCAAATCTTGAAGTCGATATGGACTGGATTCTCGCGAACCGGCAACCTCTTGGGGTGGTGATAACATCGCTGTACGATCTTATCCCCTCGGATCTCCCTATTGCGGCTGACGGTATTATTCACTTTGTCCTTGGTCAAGAATCCCTGGATCTTGAATATGACATCTCCGGCTCTTTGGCAAAGGGTGTGACCCTGCAGGTAAAAAATCCGAACGGACCGATTCTCCCCCTCTCCGATCGGAATAGCATAACACTCAGATTAAGCCTTATCTCGAATGTACTTTTTCTTGAGACAGTCCGGGAAGAAACCGCTTCGGATGTGTATCTAAACGGCGTGGTAACAGCGGAAAAACCGCCGGACAAACCGCCTCACCTCATTGCCACTGACCTGGTGGTCCAATTCGCCGGTTTTTCTTTAGACGCCTACGCGGACTTCACCGAGATCCGGGTTTTCGGCGGTATTAACCGGGAAGAACGGCTTCGTGAAGTCATAACCGGACTGTTCGGAGAAGATGTTCCCTTTAATACCGGATCACTGACATTTGACATCCAGGCGGACCCAATTGAAGAACTGCCCCACCAGTTTTTCGACGACCTTCTGGCGTCGCCCTTTGAGATGGTTCAGCTGCTGGATGTCCAGGGATATCTGGCCGCCGATAATTGGAAAATTATGGACACACTGTTCAACGATATCCGAAGTACAGTCAGCTGGAAAGAGAATATACTTGATATCAGAGAAGTGAACGCCCGCCTCGTTCCCCCGTCCGGAGAAGGAAAGCCTTCCCACATCCGGCTTTCCGATTTTACTATAGACACCAAAAATCTTTCTTTCGAGGATTTTCCCGAAGGAAACATCTCGGTCACCCTTAATACGCTGGACTTTTTAACTCCCTTCCTGCCCGATGAATACAGCGGGTATCTCGCACACATAGATCAATTAAAAATACAGGCGGAGACCCGCAGCCGGAACGAACTCGCCGTTAAGAACATCAGCATATCGGGAGATCCGTTCAGCCTAAGCGCCTCAGGAAATCTGCAGGTTCCCACCCTTGATGATCCCCTAACCGCGGACATCTCGGGAGAAGGACGGCTGGACATCAGCGATCCCGGCCGGGCGCTTTCGATCGCGGCCGGCTTAATGCCTTCGCTGGAATTACCTGAGGGGCTGGATCCGGGGTCGTCAATACAGAGCCGGTTCAGCATATCAGGAGCCCTTAATAACCTAAGCGGCCGTGCCTCTCTGGAAATCAAAGATCCTCGTTTTAATGATTTTTCCGCGGAGA
>CAYLLE010000007.1:2175-57173 GCA_964384485.1 uncultured Spirochaetales bacterium
GCTGAAACAACCTGGCAGCTCCAGTCTCCCGCAGCGGTAACATTGACAGATCCCGGTATTAAATTGGATCCGGCCGCCATAGAATCAGCCGCGGGAAGAGTCTACAGCGCGGGCAGATTCTCCGAGGAACATGCCGATCTCGTCCTTGAGCTGAATGACATGGATATTTCATATCTTTTACGTTTTGCTCCCGTCGAATCATTGCCTGATGTAACCGGTGATCTATTTTTGGACGCGGCCCTTAAAGGAAACCCTGAACTTCCGGAAATTGAACTATTCTTAAATGCAAATAATCTATCAGTTGCCGGACAGGAAGGATCCTTGAATATATCGGCCGTACATGACAGCAGCGGAATCCGGATAAACACTCTGGATGTGGATATTAAAAAATATCTCTCCCTTACCGGTTCGGGATTTCTCCCGGTAACCGCGGGCACAGCCGGCATAAACATCGGCGATCTCAGTTCAAGCAGCTTTTCCCTGTCCGGCTCTACCAAAAATGTCGAAGCTCTTCTGCCTCCAGGCACAGATATACCCGGTATAGCCGAAGAGACCGGGATCACCGTGGAACTTGAGACTGAAGGTACCGGAGCGGAGATCCGGGGGGTATTCTCCGGTTTGACCGGACTGCCCGCGGGAGAGATATCCGATACCGACCTTATAAAAACGGTAGCCTTAAAAGCCTCGGTAACAGGTTTTGACTCGGATGTTTTGGAAATAGAGGGGGGGATCTCAGCTCCCGGCGTCTCCCTCATCGACCTTGCCGGAACATACGATATGGAAGAAGGCACGGTTACCGGAAACGCTTCTCTCAATATCCCACTTGAACGGTTTTCTCACATGGTGCCTGAACCGCTCCTAATAAGCGGTACGGTAAAAGGCGGAGCCGGTATTTCCGGATCCCTCACCGAGCCGGATATCACCGGAAATATACAGATTGCTCAAGGCATAGTTAGATTTGTTCCTATCATTCCCGCGGTATCCAGCATAGACGGAACTATCCAGGCGGATAAAACGGGGATTACAAATATCGATATCAAAGGTGAAATGGGAAAAGCTCCCGTGGCGGTTTCCGGGAAAGCCCTGTTTCCACTGAATCCGTTACCGGAAGTCGTTGATGTAAGGATCACCGGTGAAAACGCCCTTCTAGCCAGAAATCTTGACCTCCGGGTTCGGGGGGATGTAGACCTCAAATTTACCGATTCGGGTGACGGAGATTATACTGTTTCCGGAACCGTAGCTGTCACCGACACGCTGTTCACCCAGGATCTGGAACTAATATCCTTCAGTTCATCCGGGGCTAATCCGGACCAGGATCTCCAGCTATTCAGCCTGGGCACCCCCTGGGCGGAAAACGTAAACTTCGACGCGGAGATCACCGCGGACCGTACGATCCGGGTGGAGAACAATTTGGCGAGAGGTGATCTTTCCGCGAATCTGCACCTGGGAGGCACGGCCCTGGTTCCGGAACCTACCGGGAAAGTTACTACGGTGTCGAGCATAGCCACCCTTCCTCTTACGACCCTGCAAATTGAAACTGCCAGCCTGGAGTTTCCTTTGGAGAATCCTTTTACCCCGGAGATAATGGCAAGAGCTTCTGTCCGGCTCAGAGGATACGATCTAACCGCGTATGTGAGCGGACCGCTTGAAGACTTCGGGATTACCATCTCGAGCACACCGACCCTGCCCCAGGATGAAGCACTCCTTCTCATCCTTACCGGCCTTCAGCCCGGTGGTCTCACCGTTACGGAGGACTACCAGGAAGCGGTTATCACCATCGGGACAGCCCTGGGCAAACAGCTTCTGGAGGACGCAGCGGGAGCAATTTCACCCGGGGCAAAGCAGTTTTTAGAACGGGTAACGGTTCAAGTCGGGAGCAACAACCCTGATGAGGGAATAGAAACTATTGACGTGGAGTACCGGTTTTCTAATACTGATAACTGGTTTCTGCAATTCAGAAGAGATGAAGATGACGCATATAATATCGGATTGGCATGGCGGTTATGGTTCGACTAACAACAATTTTGCTGCTTTTAACGGCGGCAGGAGCAATATTTGCTCAGACAGATACGGTTATTGATACATCGGAAATTCCTATCGAATTCAGGGGGAACGAGATATTTCCAAATTCAGCTTTAAGAGAAGCGGCAAAGCGGGAATTGGATTCGTTCACGGAACCTGGCGGGACTCCGGCAGATCTTGCGGACGCGGCGTATACTATACAGGCCTTTTATATAACTGAAGGATTTCCGGAAGCGAAAGTCACGGCCGCGCTGATAGACACGGACGGGGACGAGGAACGGAAAATAACAAACATAGAAAACTGGAAGCAAATGGATATCGCCGCCTTTATTATTCAAGAGGGCAGCAGATATTTCCTCGGAAAGGTTACCTTTCCGGGAGCCGAAGTATTCGACGCTGAGAAACTCCGGAGTTACATCCCCACAGGAGGCGCCGGGTTTTTAGGCGCCGGAAAATCGCTGTATCGGAAGGAAGACATCGCAACAGGCATCAACCGCATACAGAAGGCGTATATACTGGAAGGATACCTTAATGTCGCGGTAGGTCCGGCAGACGCGGAACGGAATGAAGAAGAGAAAGTGTACGATGTGGCCATTCCTGTAGAAGAAGGAAAGCGGTACATCATAAAACAGGCTCTCCTTCCCGAGAATCTATCATTAGACGGAGAAATTACAGAAGAACTGCGCGATTCCCTTCCTAAAAAAGGCAATCCTTTTACCTACAGGGCAGTCGCAAAATCCGCCGCGGGGATGGAAAAGGTGCTGGGAAAATACGGTTATTATCCCGGGATCGACTACTCCGTCATGACGGATGAAGAGAACGGGAACGTGGAAATCCGGTTTCTGTTCGACACGGAACAGCCCCTGAGACTTGGAGAGATCCGAATAAAACCTCACAAGGACGAGACGGACCTCAATACGAAAGAATGGTTCATTCGGAGCATTTTTCCACTTAAGGAAGGTGATGTCTTGGACATCAGGGAAATTCAGTCAGGAAGGAATAAACTGATAGAAAGCGGACTCTTCAGTATCGCATCGGTTGATATTGTGCCTGAAGGCGAAAACGGCTTAGCGGACTTATCTGTAACACTGGCAGAAACCAGGCATAAATTTATTGAATTAGCTGCCGGGTTCGGTACATGGGAGTATCTTAAAGGTTCTGCCGAATATGTGGATAAAAACATCTTCGGTTTGGGCAGACGATGGTCAATCAGAGGTGAGGGAAGTTTCAAGGCATACCGTTTTTCTACCCGCCTCGATGACAGATTCCTTTTCGGCCCGGACAGCTTGTTCTCTCTCCAGGCTGCAGTGGGATATGCACGGCACCCAACATACGCGGGGAGAAACGCGGAAGCATCATTTTCATTGACCTACGATTTGACTGACATAATTGATATAAACGGCGGATATTTGTTCCGGTTCAACCGCACCCGGGACCGGACCGTGACCGGCTGGGCGGAAGAAGCTGAAGAGTACCGTATCGGAATCGTTTCAATTGCCGGATCATTCGACGGGAGGGATGATTTTCTGCTTCCGAAAAAGGGGGTCTACCTGGAGACTACTGCGGGACTGGCGGCACCGTTCCTCGGATCAGCGCTCAATTTTTACACCATAAATTTTTCCGGAGATTATCATCTCCAGTTCACCCCTTCCTTTATCCTGACCTTGGAAACCGAATACGAAACGAAAGTGCCCTTCGGAAACACCTCTGATCTTCCGAGTTCGGAGAGGCTTTACAGCGGAGGACCGGTCTCGGTCCGTTCCTTCAGACGCGCGGCTATCGGACCGGTATCATCCCCCGGTATCCCTGCCGGCGGATTATCCCGGGCCGAAGGAACAGCTGAACTCAGAATGAGGATATGGCAAAACATATGGGGCGCGGTTTTCTACGACATCGGATCAATAGCAGAAGATCCCTGGAGCTTCGCGGAACCGGGACATGGCGTAGGCGGCGGACTCCGGTACTATTTTCCGATCGGACCTGTCAGAGTCGATCTAGCATATAACCCGGGTCCGCTATTCGCGGCATCGAACCGCTGGGCGTTTCACATTACTTTAGGTTTCAGCTATTAAAAAGCCGCCCCTTCCGGAGCGGCCGTTCGTGCTATATCTTTTTTTCACCCTTCTTAAGACCCATGGCGGATTCCTCCGCGTTCATGGTTTTCTCGGCGTCTTCCTTCCGCAGTTCCTCCACAGATTTCAGCTGTACCCGCGCGGCACCCCGATAGTCCTCGTTAACGGGAAGCCGCTTCCCGGACTGCTGCCGTTTCTTTGCTTCTTCAATAGCTGACGCGTATTGCGGAAGCCACTGTGCCTGCGCGATGAGCATATCATCGGTGAGCTGCCATATCTCCGGAGGGTTACACACCGCGCCGGTAAGGGGATCCAGCATCATGGCCTGCCGCAGGTATGTGTCGTTACCATGAACCGCGGCTTCAACGGCAAGCCGCTGAACCTGAATGCTCGAACTACAGACCGCGGCGCAGCCTAAGGGAAGTTCACCGTATACGGGGATATGCATTCCCGTGGCGTCCACATAGCCGGGCACTTCCACTATCGCGTCGTCCGGGAGGTTGGTAATGCATCCTGAGTTCACCACGTTAAAATGACCCCGGTAGACCCGTCCGGTCCTGAGTCCTTCCACGATATAAGATCCGTGTTCGCTGGACCGGTTTTCCGGTTTATACTCCATTGGGGGTTCTTTTAGCCACCGGGGAAAATCCTCTTTAAACCAGGTCCGTTTCTCCGTACAGATCCGGAGGTATCCTCCGGTTTCCCCCCCGGTCCAGGATTCCATGTCGATCCACTGCTGGATCTCTTCAGGACGTTTCCGGTACCAGGCAAGATACTCGCTCAGGTGACCGTTCGATTCGGTGCTGTAATACCCGAACCGTTTAAGCATGTCGATCCTGACTTTTTCTTTGATACTCAGCTCCGGATGATTCTCGTACGCTTCCAACACCTTTCCGGTCATGTCCTGACCCTTGTACAGCAGCTTCACAAACCAGGTCTGATGATTGATCCCGACACATTCGTACTCAAGTTCTTCCTTGGGAATGCCCAATGCCATGGCAATCTGCCGGTGTCCGCCCTGTACTCCGTGACAGAGCCCGACTGTTTTTACTCCGCCGTACTTGTTCGCGGCCCAGGTCATCATGGCGTTGGGATTGGCATAGTTTAAAAGCAGGCAGTCGGGATTAGAGACTTCCCGAATATCCTTACAGATATCAAGAATTACCGGTATGCCCCGCTGACCGTACATGATCCCGCCGGCGCATAAAGTATCTCCCACACACTGGTCTATACCGTACTTTAAAGGAATTTCTATATCTAAGGAAAAAGCATCCATACCCCCCACACGGATCACATTAAATACATAATCAGCTCCCATTAGAGCCTCCCTGCGGTCGGTGTGAGAGGTAAGCGTTACTTCATCCATTCCGTTTGCCTCAAGATCCCGTTTGACCAGGGTCATTACCCTTTCAAGATTGTCTTTTTTGATATCCATAAAGGCAATATTGATATTCTTGAACTCGGGAACGGTGAGAAGATCGCCGACCAGTTTACGGGTAAAACCAACACTCCCCGCCCCGATAAATGCTGCCTTAAACATACTGCTCCTCCAATAAAATGGTTTACGCAAACAATAACAGCTATATCGGCAAGGTTCAATCATTGATGAGTTCAGATGCCACTGAATACGACAAGTCGTGAGCGAAGGTGGATGATAAGATAGAATCAACCGATGCCGCGATCTCTTCTTCTACCAGCATGTTATTCCCGGCAGTAGTTTCAACGGTCAGCTTGTCAGGCGACGGTCCTGAAAGGAGGATAACCCCGGTAAAAGCCGCCGTCAGGAATGCCGCCGCCGCGGCGACCCTGAATACCGCCTTCCGCGCTGTTTTTCCGGTATCCTGAAGTGCGGACTCGGAAAATTCCGGCACAGAGTCTTCCGGAATCGTCCGGCCCGCAGCCTGTCTTAGTCCCTCCGTGAGGACATTCATGCCTTTAAGCAGTCTTCGGCAATTCCTGCAGTTCTCCGAATGCCGGATATATGTTTCGGGCGGACTTTCACGCCGGTCCATAGCCCGCTGGAGTATTTTCTGATTTTTTCTGCAGACATCCTTCATTGTTCTTCCTCCTTTTCTAAAATCCGTGCAGCTCTTAGGGCCGCTTTTTTCCGGACCCGGTGAAGCCTGGATTTAACCGTCCCCCCCGGCAGTTTCAGGATACAGCTTAATTCTTCGACGGAAATACCTTCTCCGTCTTTCATGTACAAAAGGAACCGGTCCGCCGGGGGAAGGCTCATGAGCACCTCCGTCACGGCGGCTGATTCCTGTTTCCGCAGAACCGTCAGTTCCGGATCCGGCTCCTCCCGCAGCGGGAGGAGCAGCCCGGAACGGTTCAGCCGACGCCGGTCTCTAGCCATTTTCCGGATAAAATCCCGGGCCCGGTTCCGGCAGAGCCGGTAAAAATAGGTCTTGAAGGAAGACTTAAAGCTGAAGTTCTTAATCCCAGAGTGCAGAGCAAGAAGTATCTCCTGCTCAGCGTCTTCCCGGTCTTCGCGGCATGACCCGATCATACAGTAGAGCAGCCGCCTGATCTTCGGGGCGGCCCAGACAGCAATGTCGCGGAAACAGGTTTCGTCGCCATCCGCCGCGAATCGGCGGACCGCTTCATCGATATCTAAGGCGGCTACTCGGTTTTGAGCCGTTCTTTTCATGACCGTATTGATTTTGTCATAAGTAACCGGAGCTTATTTAGAACTGTCTCCAGACGAATGAGCTCTTCACTTTTTCTGATATATACCCTTTCCAGCTGTTCCAGAAATTTTTTCTGAACTTCCGGCGGGTAATCCTTCATAATTCTCCAAGCTTCGGAAAATGATTTAACCTTTTCATCCACATTCAGATTGCTAAAAAAGCTCCTGTTAACGATGTTCATACGGGCCCAGATATCATCACCGAAAAGATTACGGAGTTCCAGATCCCGTTCAATTTGGGCCATTTGAATTTTCAGTTCCCATTCGAGAGTATCTCTTAATAATTGTTCTACCTCTTCCATATCGACCTGAGGGTCCATTAAGTCATATTTTAATTTCGTTTTAAGGATGGCCTGCTTATTTTTTGCTATCTCAATCGTTTCCGCGGCTTCCCGATGAATTTCAATTGCTTTTTCAATATCTTCATCTTCCACATTCAGCAGTTCAAGTATTCCCGGAAATCCCATGGGAAAACCGGAGTAGCTCTTATCCGGGATATCTTTATATACCGGAGGTTTAGTCCCTTCCTGTGCTGAAACCGATACCGCGGAAATAATCACGCAGATAAAAACAAATATTATTTTACGCATATTATGCTCCTTCCTAGTTTAGGTCTTTACTAAGATAGTCGCTCTCTGCGCTTAACAGGTTCCACACATTGTTCGGAAAGAAGTATTTTTTTTTGCGGCAGCGTTTGTTTTTGGCCGTCATCATCGACAGAAACGAAGGTGACCCGGGTAGAAAATACTGGCTTTTCTTCTTGTCCGCCGGGTTCATCGGCAAAAACTTCCACCAGGTAGGTTATTGATGTGGTCCCCTGCCGTTCCGGGAGAATGTGGAAGCGGAGGATTGAGCCGCAGGGGATACGAGTAGTGAACTCAACGTGATCCATGGCCCGGGTAACCAGCTTGTATCCGGCAAAGTCCCGGGCCGCCACCAGCCAGGCGTATTCATCTACCCACCGGAGCATCTGACCGCCGAAGACAAATCCGTGGTGGTTCAAATGGCCGGGCCGAACAATTGTAAAATTATCCATTTAATTCCGACATACTAAAAAGAACTGACCGTTTTAAGACCGTTTTTATTGACGATATCAAGACCGCGGTCTAAATCTTCTACTTTAAAGATGACCACAGCTCCGTCTTCCTTCCGCTCCAGGGTAACGTAGAGATACTCAATGTTCACATCATTCTTTTCAAACAGCTCCAGAACTTCCGCGAGGGCTCCCGGATCATCCTTTACTTCCACCCCGATAACCTCAGTAATTTTTGCAGTAAAGGTGTTGCTTTCCAAAAGGCGGACCGCCTTTTCCGGGTCATCCACAATAATGCGGAGAATCCCGAAATCAGCAGTATCTGCTATGGTCAGTGCCCGGAGATTTATTTCCGCGTCCGAAAGGAGCCGGGTCACCTCGGCCAGGCGGCCTGAAATATTTTCTATAAATACCGAAATTTGTTTGACCGTCATGTCAGCCTCCTACAGTGTTCTTTTATCGATAACCCGTTTGGCTTTTCCCATACTCCGTTCGATGGATTTTGGTTCCACCAGCTTTACCCGGGCGCTGACGCCCAGCTCGTTCCGGATTTCAGTTTCGATCTTTTCCCGGATCTTTTCAAGGTCCTTTGTTTCGTCCGAAAAGAAATTCTGTTCCACTTCTACGTGAATTTCAATTATATCCAGGAGTGATTTACCCCGGTCCACGTAAATTACATAATGAGGTTCCGTTTCCTCGATTTTCATGAGCACCTGTTCAACCTGAGACGGGAAAATATTCACTCCCCGGATAATCAGCATATCATCGGTCCTGCCGAACAGACGGTGCATCCGGACCAGAGTCCTGCCGCAGGAACATTTTTCCCGCATCAGATAGGTAATGTCCCGGGTCCGGTACCGTATGATGGGCGTACCTTCTTTAGTCAGGGTAGTAAATACCAGTTCTCCTTTCTCGCCGTCCGGGAGTACTTCTCCGGTGGCGGGATCTATTATTTCGGGATAAAAAAGATCTTCATTTATATGAAGCCCGTTTTTTGCTTCACATTCCGATGAAACTCCCGGTCCGATTATTTCGGTAAGACCGTAAATATCGTGGGCGCTCAGGGAAAGGGCATCTTCGATCTCTACCCGCATATTGTCGCTCCAGGGCTCCGCGCCGAAACATCCGGCTTTTATGGGGAGTTTCCTGATATCGAGCCCTTCCTCCCGGGCCGCCTCAGCCAGGAAAAGGGAATATGAAGGAGTACAGGTGATGATGTTCGTATGAAAATCACGCATGATCAGAAGCTGCCGTTTGGTGTTCCCGGACGATGCCGGAATAACATTGGCGCCGATTCTCCGGGCACCGTAATGAACTCCCAGCCCGCCGGTGAAGAGACCGTATCCGTAGGCGTTCTGAACTACATCTCCCGGTCCGGTACCCGCCATTGCCAGAGTCCGGGCCATGGATTCGCTCCATATATCGATATCTTTTAGGGTATAAGCGTCTACCACAGGAGTTCCGGTAGTGCCTGAGGACATATGCACTTCAACCAGTTCAGATTCTTCCACCGCCAAAAGACCGTAGGGGTAGGTCTCCCGCATTTCATCTTTGGTGGTAAACGGCAGCTTGGCAATATCTTCCAAGGACTGAATGTCTTGAGGTTTGATTCTCGCTTCGTCAAATTTTTTCCGGTAAAAAGGAACATTCTTGTAAACATTTTCCGTTAACCGGCGGAGATTCTCCAGCTGGTTCTTCCGGAGGTCCGGAATATCCATGGTTTCCATCTTCTGGTTCCAAATCATTCTGCTTTCCTCCTGGCCGCGTCTTTTATTTCCTCCAGAATCGGAGGATCAGTTATTCCGTGTCGGCGGGACGGTTGTCTACCACACGGACAGCCTTGCCTTCCGATACAGGCAGTACCCCCGGTTCATGGAGCTCCACGAACGGAGCAATGGCAATGGAAGCTTTCAGGTTCTCCCGTATCCGGTTCCGCAGTTTATTCAGATCCCGTGTGTCATCGGAAAATACCGCGGGTCCCACTTCGGTTTTTACGGTAATCCGGTCCAAGGAACCGGCTTTTTCCACAACAATCTGATAATTTGTCCCGATTTCACGCATCTTCATAATAACGTCTTCGATCTGGGAAGGAAACACGTTTACCCCGTTTATGATAAGCATATCATCGGTGCGTCCCTTTATCCGTTGGATACGCCGGTGGATCCTGCCGCACTGGCAAACTTCAGGATACACCGCTGAAAGATCCCGGGTCCGGTACCGGAGCAGCGGTGTAGCCCGTCTGTTCAGCGTAGTAAAAACCAGTTCCCCCTCTTCTCCGTCCGGAAGGGGTTCCAAGGTTTCCGGATCAATAACCTCCAGAATATAGGCGTCTTCCCATACATGCATTCCCTGTTTATATGTGCATTCAAAAGCAACCCCGGGTCCGTTCATCTCACTGAGCCCGTACGAATTATAGACATCGATATTCAGCAGTTCCTCAATCTTCTGCCGGATTTTCTCGGAGTGAGGCTCTGCACCGACAAATGCCTTCTTAAGAGAAAGATCACTTGGAGAAATGCCTTCATCATCCATTCGGGACCGTATATGAAGGAGATAACTTGGGGTCGCGTGCACAACGGTTGTTTTAAAATCCCGCATCAGCTTGAACTGCCGTTTCGTGTTACCCGAACTCGCCGGTATTACCAGAAGACCGGCCCTTTCCGCGCCGTAATGGAGTCCTAGACCGCCGGTAAAGAGACCGTAGGTCATCATGTTTTGGAACACATCTCCCGTCCGGGCACCTGTACACAGGACAGACCGTGCAGTCAGATCTGTCCAGTTATCAATATCGTCCATAGTGTGATAGATAACTGTCGGGGTCCCCGTAGTGCCGCTTGACGCGTGCAGTCTGACCACTTCTTCCTTCGGGACGCCCAGAAGCCCCTCGGGATAGGCGCTTCTAAGGTCGTCTTTCGTGGTAAAGGGCAGTTTCCTGATGTCATCCAGCGAAGCAATCGATTCAGGGTCGATTCCCGCTTCAGTAAATCTTTTACGGTAGAACGGAGTGTTCAGCGCGTGACTCAGGGTTTTCTTTAAAGAAGAAAGCTGAATCGCTTCAAGCTCCGTCCTGCCTATTTTCTCCGCTGTCTCCGTTAAACTCATGTTCGTGTTCCTTCCCTGCCCAGCCGGAACGCCTTTATGTTTATATCGCCGATTCCTTTTCCTTTAGAGGCAAAAAATTCGGAGATAGTTTTTTCGATGGACTCGGCTTTAATAGGCAAACTATTAGAAGCGGCGCCTACCATCACCATATTCACCGACCGGGGTGATCCGGCCTGCCGGGCCAGGGCACCGGCGTCAAGGATAATGCTTACCGGAACCGCGGCGGCTTTCTTTTTTAGATCCCCGGGGTCGGGATAATCGGGAATATTTTTAAACGGATTTTCCGCGGTGATTAAGACACCGTCCGGCTTTAGGTAATCCAGATACCGAAGGGCTTCCAAAGGCTCCATGCTGAGGATCATTTCAGCATTGCCTTTTCCGATTAAATCGGACGGCACGGGACCGTCGGCGATCCTGAGATGGGCAAGTACCGCGCCTCCCCGCTGAGCCATTCCGTGGACCTCGGACTGCCGCA
Source organism: uncultured Spirochaetales bacterium (assembly GCA_964384485.1). Classification (GTDB taxonomy): domain Bacteria; phylum Spirochaetota; class Spirochaetia; order CAYLLE01; family CAYLLE01; genus CAYLLE01. The sequence goes on from CAYLLE010000007.1 coordinate 13,569, forward strand.
CGGTGAGTCCCTCTGAGATAGCGCTTTTCGCGATTACCGCTGCTACGGACAGCACTCCCTGACCGCCCACGCCGGCAAGAATCACATCGTATTTCATGATGCCGCCCCCTCTTTCTTCTTCCGCTTTTTTGCTGACTCGATACACTCTCTGACACTGATTATCACCGAAAGACCGTCGTAATCGATTTCCTGCTTCATCACCCTGACATTCTCATCGTGGCTTCTTCTGTGGGCGTCGAGGACTCGGATATGTTCCGGATCAACGCCGATTCCTTCGATTAGGGGCTTTATTTTCGACGACGGCAGGATGGTCTCCTGTCCGCCGGTCATCGCGACGGTTTCGTTATCTACAATTAGAACGGTCATGGCAGTACCGCATGAGACGGCATCAACCAGGGGAGTCATTCCGGAGTGAAGAAATGTACTGTCGCCGATCACCGCGACGGTCGGCTTGAGTCCAGCTTCGGAGGCACCCTTTGCCATGCCGATGGACGCGCCCATACAGACAATGGTCTCAATGGAATTGTAGGGCGGTATCGCGCCCAGGGCGTAACAGCCGATGTCGGCAGTAACCAAGGACTGATCGTATCCGGAAAGCACCTCATTCAGAGCGTTGTATGTATCAACATGGGGACATCCCGCGCAGAGCTGGGGAGGCCGGTTCGGCAGCACCCCAGGATCGGCTTCCAAACCTTTAAGCGGAGAAAGTCCGAGGGCTCCGCGGACGTTATCAGGATTAAGTTCACCGTCGGGAGGGAGAGTCCCGTCCATCTTTCCGGCGATTTCAATACTCTGGGGAAGGATTCCCCGGAGCTGCCGTTCTATAAACGGATATCCTTCTTCAATCACCACGAGTTTCTTTACTTCCGCCGCCAGGGACCGGATTTTATTTTCAGGAAGGGGATAGAGGGCAATGTGAAGACGGGAGGGCAGATCGGCAAGCTCGGAAGCGTTTTCTTCGTAATAGTTACCGCCCAGTCCTGCCGTTATAACGCCGAATTCCTCAAAATTACTATTCATGGTAAGAACGTTATGGGATGATTCTTCGGTGAAAGAGCGGAATTCATCCTGCCGCGCCAGGAGATTTTTCCACTGTTTCCGGGCAAGTGCGGGGATAAGCATCCACTCCTTTGAATTAGAAGCTTTTTCCATCTTATTTTCTTCCCGGGCTTCCTTGGGAACTACCGCCGCTCTCGAATGGGACAGCCTGGTGGAAAGCCGAACCATAACGGGGATAGTAAACCGTTCGGAGATATCAAAAGCCTCACGGACCATCTCATATGCTTCCTGCTGGTTCCGTGGTTCTAAGAGCATTATTTTCGCGAAATCGGCATAAAACCTGCTGTCTTGTTCATTTTGTGAACTATGCATGCCCGGGTCATCGGCCACAGCCAATACCAGCCCGCCTTTTATTCCAAGCAGTGCGGAATTGACAAAAGGGTCGGCGGCCACATTCACCCCGACATGTTTCATTGTCACCAGAGCCCGCTTTCCAGCAAAAGAGGCGCCCAATGCTTCTTCCAGGGATGTTTTTTCATTTGAACACCACGTAACAAAAGGTTTCCCGTTTTCTTCCGCGTAATCCAGAAGATATTCGATTATCTCCGTTGAGGGGGTTCCGGGATACCCGTATACAGATGAGACACCGGCATGCACCGCGCCAAGGGCAAGGGCCTCGTCTCCTAACAATAACAAGTCCTTCACAATTTCTCCTTATTTACGCAATCAGGATTTGGGGTCTACATAATAGAATAATCCCCCCCTTCAGGTCAAGGAATAGTGCATAAATATGTATTTTTCCCCTGGACTCTGCATAAATATTTGACAATGTGCCGACGGCCCCTGTATACTGGATTTCTTATTAAAAATCACAAAACCCCAGGAGGTTTACCGTGAAAAAAATAATGCTGCTAGCCATAATTACAATTATGCTCCTAAACTTTTCCGGCTGCGAAAAGGAAGAAGAAACACTGAAGATTGGAGCGATTTTCGCGGTAACCGGCGGAGCCTCGTTTCTCGGAGCTCCGGAAGCCCGGACAGCTGAAATGCTGACGGAACAGATAAACGCCCGGGGGGGTGTAAACGGGAGACAGGTCACCCTAATCGTTAAAGATTCGGCGGGAGACCCGGAGAAGGCAATTTCATTCGCCAAACAGCTTATCGAAGAGGAACAGGTCCATGCCATCATCGGACCGAGTACGTCCGGTGAAACCATGCAGATCAAGGAATTGTGCCAGAAAGCGGAGACCCCGCTCATCTCCTGCGCGGCCGCCGAAGCTATTGTGGAACCGGTGGCAAGTTATGTATTCAAAACCCCGCAAAAGGACAGCTATGTCGCGTGGTGGATTTTTCAAAACATGCAGAACCGGGGAATCAAGACCATTGGAATCATCGGGGCGAACACCGGATTCGGAAATCAGGGAATCCTGCAGCTCAAAACATACGCTCCGGAATACGGTATTGATATCGTCATCGAAGAGACCTACGATAAGTCGGCTACCGATTTGACCGCCCTTTTAACGAAAGTCAAATCCCGGAATGTGGAAGCTGTCGTCAACTGGTCAATCGTTCCCGCTCAGTCAATCGTTCCCAAAAACATGAGTCAGCTTAATATTGACGTCCCCCTTTACCAGAGTCATGGATTCGGAAACATAAAATATGTGGAAGCGGCAGGGAAAGCCGCCGACGGAATCATTTTCCCCTGCGGCCGTCTTTTGGTAGCAGAATCTCTGCCGGAAGATCATCCTCAAAAAGATTTACTCGTATCCTACAAAACAGATTACGAAGAGAAATACAATGAACCGGTCAGTACTTTCGGGGGGCATGCCTACGACGCGTACATGGTTGTCATTAAAGCCGCGGAAACTGCCGATTCTTTTGACCGGAAAGGTATACGGGATGCCATTGAAAAAATAGAAAACTACCCCCTTACCGGAGGGGTATTCACATTTTCCGCGGAGGATCACAATGGCCTGGACATGGATTCTCTGGAACTGCTTACCGTGGAAAACGGGCAGTTCGCTCTTTTAAAATAATGAGGCAAAAAACCGGACATGGAGCTGATAATACAATACCTGTTCTCGGGACTAACGGCGGGAAGCATTTATGCCATCGTGGCCATCGGCTTCAACATAATTTACAGCGCCACGGGGATAATAAACTTTGCCCAGGGGGAATTCGTGATGCTGGGAGGGATGACGGCATTCTCCCTTTCCCGGATTATGCCCCTCCTTCCGGCTGTCCTCATTGCGGTCTTGGTTACCGCAGGAGTGGGCTCAGCGGTTGAACTTCTTTTCATCCGCAGAATGCGTAAGCCCACCGTACTCAAAACGATTGTTCTTACCATCGGACTTTCCATACTAATCAGGGAAGCTGCCCTGCATATCTGGGATGAACAGGTGCGGGCACTTCCGTTTTTTTCCGGTACCGAAACATCCAGCGTAAATATATTCGGCGCGTATATGAGCCCTCAGGTCTTCTGGATTCTTGGCATAACCGCGCTGGCAGCTTCGGGGCTGCAGGTGTTTCTTAAAAAAACCGCGGCGGGGCGGGTGATGCGGGCCTGCGCTTCCGACCCTTTGGCAGCCTCGCTTTGCGGCGTTAATACCCGGCGTATCGTGAATCTTACCTTCGCGTTAAGCGCCGGAATGGGAGCCTTAGGCGGCTGTGTAGTGGCGCCCCTCACCCAGCTTCACTACGCGATGGGAACGGATCTCGCAATCAAAGGGTTTACAGTCGCCATCCTGGGCGGACTGGGAAACACCGGCGGAGCCGCTTTCGCCGGACTGCTATTGGGACTCCTTGAATCTTTTAGTATCTCCGTGCTTCCCGCGGCGTATCAGGATGTTATCGCCATGGCAATTCTGCTCCTTGTACTCTTTATAAAGCCCGCGGGACTGTTCGGATCGGCTAAAATGTCCGCGCTGAAGGAGCACCGGTAATATGAAAATTAAGAAAAGCCGGTACCTGCCCATCCTGTTCTCCTTATCCGCCATGATTACGGTCCAGCTCCTTACCGCAGCAACCGGAACCGGTTATTACCTTACTCAGCTTACCATGACGGCATACTACACCTTGGCGGCACTCGGTCTCTGTATCCTTATGGGATACGCCGGTCAGGTCTCCCTGGGTCAGGCCGGATTTTTCGCCGTCGGCGGCTACACCTCCGCCGTTTTATCCACCCTTCCGGTTTCACTGCCGACTAGGGGCTTTACCGGATTTCTCGATTCCATCGGACTGATTCTTAGAGGTACAGATATATACGGAAATAACTTCGCCTATCTGTCTCCCTGGGTCGCCTTTATCGCGGCCCTGCTGTTTGCCGGCACCGCGGCGCTGCTGGTGGGGCTCCCGGCACTTCGGCTGAAAGGCCACTACCTCGCCATGGCAACGTTGGGATTCGGAATTATTGTGTACCGGATTGTGTTAGGCACCCATATTTTCGGTGAAGCTGACGGAATCGCCGGAGTTCCTCCGTTTCCTTTAGCCGGACCGCTTACGGTGGACGGAGACCTGGGATCCCGAGTAGAAAATTACTATATCGCGTGGGGAATGGTGCTGCTCGGGCTTTTACTCCTGGTTAATTTGATCCATTCCCGGGCCGGCCGGGCTCTCCGGTCGCTGCATGAAAGTGAAGATGCTTCCGAAGCCGCCGGAGTCAACGTGAACCGGTACAAACTGGCTGTTTTTATTACCGCCGCGCTGTTTACCGCCGCGGCCGGATCACTGCTGACCCATTTTAACGGAGGAATCGGTCCTTCCGAAGCCGGAATCATGAAATCGGTCCGTTACGTTTCCATTGTCGCTTTAGGCGGCATGGCGAACATATGGGGGACCTTGGCAGCAGGAACGGTGCTCAACTTTCTGTCCCTTCGGGGAGTATTCGGGGGTTATGATGATGCAGTATTCGGACTCATCTTGGTGCTGGTAATGATCTTCTCCGATGAAACCTTTATCGGAAAACGGATTGGAGATTTTTTCCGGGACCGGAATATCTTTCAGCGGAGGAACCTGAAATGACAAATCCGGTACTCTCAGCATCAAAATTGAACAAATCCTTCGGCGGACTTCAGGCAGTGAACGGCGTCTCCTTTACGGCGGAGCCTGGAAGCATTACTGCCGTTATCGGACCGAACGGGGCGGGGAAAACTACGCTGTTCAATCTTATTTCCGGATTTATTGTTCCGGACAGCGGAAACGTGTTTTTTAAGGGCGCAGAAATTACCGGAAAAAAACCGTATCAGGCAGCTTCCTTAGGGATTCTCCGGACGTTCCAGGCTGTCAAAATGCCGGAAAAGCTGAGTGTACTGGATAATGTCATGCTTGGCACCCACCGGTACGGCAAGGCTGGGTATATCCGGTGCATGCTTCATACTCCCGGATCTGTAAGGGAGGAGAGAAAGCTTAGACAAAAATCGATAGAAGTCCTGGCTACATTAGGACTGTCAAAATACGCCGACACCCCTGCCGGAAGCCTATCCTTCGGCGACCGGCGCACCCTGGAGATGGCCAGAGCGTTAACGGCGGAACCTGAAATTCTTCTGCTTGATGAACCGGCTTCCGGACTGAATCCCAGGGAAACAGAAAATCTTGCCGGACTTATTCTGTCGGTGAGAAAAAAAGGGGTTAGTGTACTCCTGGTGGAGCACGACATGTCTTTGGTTATGGAAATAAGTGATTACGTGTATGTTCTGAATTTCGGGAATCTTGTCTCGTCGGGCACGCCCCGGGAGATACAGAGTAACAAGGAAGTAATCAAAATTTATCTAGGAGAAGATGAAGATGCTTAGAGCAGTGAGTCTTACCGCCGGATACGGCAGCGTCACTGTACTCAGGAATGTATCGATCCACATCGAGGCGGGGGAGATCGTTACGATTATCGGAGCCAACGGCGCCGGAAAAACAACGCTGCTTAAAACTCTAGCCGGAATCATCAAACCGGTTTCCGGTACTGTCACCTACTCTAAAGAAGAGATCACCGGAAGCGCTCCGGAACTTCTGGCAGGTAAAGGACTTGTACTGGTTCCGGAGGGGAGGCATCTGTTTAATGACATGACCGTCCTGGAAAACCTGCAGATGGGAACCGAGGTACACCGGGGAAAGAAACGGCAAGATACGCAGTCCCGGATTGATTCTGTCTTTCACCTGTTCCCCCGGCTTAAAGAACGGCAGAATCAGGCGGCGGGAACCCTCTCCGGCGGGGAGCAGCAGATGGCAGCCCTGGGAAGAGCGCTGATGGCGGATCCCAAACTCATCATGCTTGATGAACCTTCCATGGGATTGGCTCCCCTCCTGGTAAGGGATATTATGAAAGCGGTCGACGCAATGCGGAGGGAAGGTAAAACGGTGCTGCTGATAGAACAGAACGCGAAAGCCGCTCTCCGAATCGCTGACCGCGGGTATGTCCTTGAAACCGGCATGGTAGTTATGGAGGGAACTCCTTCAGAACTTCTCAACGACGCCGACACCAGACGCGCGTACCTTGGAAAGGAATACCGAAGCATCGATGACACGAAGGAGGACCTGGATGGCAGCGAATATAATGTACAGTAGGGAATTTGAAGCGATGCATCCCGAAGAGCTCAAACAGCATCAGCTGGAGAAACTTCAAGCCATGCTCAACCGGGTCTACCGGAATGTCGCATTTTACCGGGAATCCTTTGACCGGCTCGGTATCGACACCGCGAGTATTCAGTCCCTAGACGACCTATCCAAACTGCCGTTCACGGATAAAGACGATCTCCTGACCAGCTACCCCTACGGCATGTTTGCCGTTCCCCTTAAAGACGTGGTCCGCCTTCACTCAACATCGGGTACCACCGGCAAACCTATTGTAACCGGATACACTAAGAACGATTTGGCCGTTTGGTCATCTCTCATAGCCCGGATTCTTACCGCGTGCGGAGTAACCGATACCGATTTCCTTCAGGTTGCCTTCAATTATAACCTGACCACAGGCGCTTTCGGTTTCCATGCCGGAGCCGAACGGCTGGGGTGCTCAGTAATACCGGCATCCAAGGAAGATATAAAAAAGCAGATTATGGTGATGAAAGATTATAAAACCTCCGTTCTGGCTGCTACCCCTGGTTTCGCGCTGCACGCGGCCCATATCCTCAAGGAGGAAGGGATACATCCTGATGAACTTTCTTTAAAAACAGGAATACTCGGAGCGGAGCCCTGGTCGGAACGCATGCGCCGCGAAATTGAGAAAGGTCTGGGGATAACAGCCTACGACAACTACGGACTTACCGAAATAATCGGTCCCGGGGTCAGCTTCGAATGCCGGGAACGGAAGGGTCTGCATGTAAACGAGGATCACTTTATAATCGAAGTGATAGATCCGGAATCCGGGGAACCCCTTGGGGAAGGCGAAAAGGGTGAACTGGTATTTACCACACTGACCCGTCACGCAAATCCCCTGCTCCGCTACCGGACGGGAGATATTGGATCAATTATGCCGGGAACTTGCAGCTGCGGAAGGACTTTCCGGAGAATGGACCGGGTATCGGACCGTTTGGACGATATGATCATCATGGAAGGAGTGAACGTGTTTCCGTCCCAGGTTGAAGATGCCATTAAAACGGTAGAGGGAATCAAACCCAATTACCGGATTCTGCTCCGCCGGGAAAAAGGAATGGACGTGATGGAAGTGCAGGTCGAAGTGGCGACATCAGTTTTTTCCGATGAGGGGAAGGACCTCGAGAATGTGCGGAATGCAATCCGGGATGAACTGATCACCCGTTTAGGCATCAGTCCCAAAATAACCCTGGTGGAACCGAAAAAACCGGCTCACCGGACCGGCGAGAAACGGACCAGGGTTATGGACCTTAGAAACTCATAAAACTTTCCCGCGATCCTTCGATAACACGGTCGGAGACACAGAAACTGAGTCTGAAATACCCCGGCTTCCCGAAGCCCCTGCCCGGGACCGCTAAAATCTTTTTTCCCCTGAGTTTTTCTACCGTTCCCAGATCATCTCCTCCGGGAGCTTCCGGGAAAAGATAAAATGTCCCCTCCGGCAGCCGGAAGGTAAATCCGGCATCCTTTAATATGGACGCCAAGGCGTCCCGCTTCTTCCGGTATGCTTCAATATCTACCCGGGCAAGCAGCGTTTTTTTGATCACCCGCTGCATTAGGGCCGGCGCGTTTACGTATCCCAGGATTCTGTTGCACAGGACCGCTCCGTCCACAAGGTTCTTCTGGTCTTCGGCATCCGGATGAATTGCCAGCCAGCCGATCCTCTCTCCGGGAATGGACAGTTCTTTCGAATAGCTGGTGCAGATCATGGTGTTTTCGTACAGTTTCAGGAGTGACGGCACCGATACGCCGCCGTAGATTATTTTGCGGTACGGCTCATCACTGATTATGTAGATGGTATGTCCTATTTCCCGGTTCTTCTTTCGGAGCATTTCAGCAAGGCTGCTCAGAGACGCTTCAGGATAAATCCGTCCGGATGGGTTATTGGGACTGTTGATTATTACAGCTTTTGTTTTTTTATTGATCTTCCCTTCTATAGCGTTAACATCAATATCAAAATCATCTTTGCCGTCCGCGAGTATCAGGGATCCCCCATGGTTAGCGGCGTAAAAAGAATATTCCATAAAACAGGGTGTGGAAGCGATAACTTCATCTCCGGGATTCAGAATTGTCTTAAGAGCGACATTCAGAGCCCCGCCTGCTCCGCAGGTCATAATCAGGTTTTCCCATTCTATCTGAACATGCTGTTCCTCGGATAACACTTCCGCTACCGCTTTCCGTACATCCGGGTATCCGGCATTCGGCATATAGGCGTGCTTAAAGGGAAGTACCTCCGCCGCAGTCTCCCGGAGCGCCGAGAGGAATTCTTCAGGGGGATCAAGATTCGGATTTCCCAGGCTGAAATCATACACGTTATCAGCACCGTATTCAGCCTTCATTTCCGCTCCGGCTTCAAACATCTTCCTGATCCAGGAAGAACGTTCCATGGATTCTAAAATTTTCTCTGCTGCTCCCATTTTAAGCTCCTCTAATAAATTATTTTGACTTTACCATCTCCAGAAGCTCATCCGCCTCGCTTCTGCTTTTTAAACCTTCCGGGAAAATAACCGTTCCCCGGGGATCCAGTTCCTTCACCAGCTGCGGTACCTCCTCTGCCGGAGACATAACGATAACCGGTTTTCCCCGTTCCTGAATCATCTTATACATCTCGATCTTCGCCATTGCCGATGGGGTTCCCGCGCCGGGTGTATACTGGATCACATCGATTTCCTCGGCGCCGGCAAGACTTTCGGCGTGTACGGACGCTCCCGGACCATCCAGGTGATAACTGCAGCGTCCCGCCCGCTTCGCCTGATCCCGCAGCGAAGGCAGTATCAGCTCCTTGAAATGTTCAGGACCCACCATGTAATTAAAATCGCATGACGGAACGGTGTACGGTTTCTCCGACCAGGCCTGATGCCAGCAGACCACTCCGGTTCCTTTTTCGGTAATTCTTCCATAGAGATCAAAAAACACCGACTCCCACCGGTCCACCAGCGCCTCCTGCAGCTTCAGGACCTTCTCCGGATTGTCATACAAATCTAAAAGCAGACCCTCTGCTCCCCGAAGATTCGCAAGGATATCGGCTGCTCCGCCCAAATCGGGAAGCACAACCACGTATGATCCCCGGGCGTCTGAGGCGGTCAGATCACACAGTTTCCGCGTAAGCCGGTACCATTTATTATCCTGTTCCAGAACAGGCGGCTCCGCGTCCGCCAAGCGGTCCCATACCGGATTCTGCCAGCTCGTTTGTTCCTCCCCGGCAAAATGAAGAGGTGCTCCCAAAAAAGCACCGGTGGCTACCGGTCCGAGATCCACCCGGATTCCGGGAATGGTCTGATCGAGAAAGTATGTATTCTCCAGCTGTCTTTTTCTAAGCGCAAGCCATTCCTCAGGGTTTTCCAGTAAATCAAAACATTTGTCCCGGCGGATATTCTTTTCATTCGGCAGCGCGGCAACCAGAAGATGCCGGTCGCTTTGAAAATTCCACCAGGCTTCCCAACGGGATGCAGCGTCCGGGAAATCCTCGCGGTAATACAGATTCTGTTTTGAGATATATTTCAATCTATCGGTGATTTCAGAAATAGATGGTTTCATCCGTGCCTCTTAACGCATTGACTTTCGTATGATCATTATTATAAAGGCAATGATAAAAAATATCAGAGGAAGGTTGATAAAAAGGATATCCGCCAGCGGTACCCCGGCTACAGTAACCCATTCATCACCGATAACCCCGAAAACCTGCAGTGTCTGATAAACGATTCGGCCGTACCCTACAATCGTTCCAATAACTATGAACATCCAGGCGGAATCCCGGGTTTTTGACCAGAGGAGAATTGCAAGAAATGTCGCTAGAGCGCCGAAAGAGAGTTCAGTAAGCAGTAGTATTAGTTGTTCATTCTGCATATATCTCTATTCTTATCTATCGGTCAGTTTTCAAATAATATTATCCGGTTATTGAGTCTTCAATCTGTTTCCGCGCACAGCCTGCCGAATTTATCCAGATCCCCTTCCGAGCATTTTCCCGGAATAATGGAAGCTTCTTCCCGGGGATTTAAAAGAATACCATTTTCAAGGAAACAGGAAAACATTTTTTTATATTCATTTTTCCCCCTATAGATAAGATAAGGCCCCCTTCTCTTCCAGCATGGAGCATCAAACCTTTTCCACCACACCGAGAGTTCCTTTTCCCTGTCTAAAGCATTTTTTAGAAGGTCCAGAATTTTGATGATCAGCCTCAGCTGTATAGGGGAAACCGCGTCCCCCGGAGGCGGAGGAGAATCGGCGGAAATTACCGGCTGGGGAAACCATGCTCCGGGAAACGGAAGAACGGGGAAAACATACCGCGCCGTTTCCGTCCCGGTTCCGAAAAAAGGCCGCCACAATACAGCTTCGGCACCGGGATTGCCCGGATCCGTCAGGAGATCCTTCGGGACCTTTCCTCCCGTGCATTTCAGCATGGCTGATTCAATATTCCGGAAAATCGATACGTACCCGCCGAAGAAACGTTTGAGCTCCCGGGCAGCCCACTCCTCCTCCCTGGAGGGCAGTTCACTGTAAACTCCTTTAGAGATTTCACTTTTAAGAAGAGCGGATACTCCATCCGGGCGGTGGCCCAGAAGAGCTCTGCCCCGGTTCTGGTAAAAATCCAGATAACGAATACCATTCCGGTCGTAGAGGTAATATTCGCGGGCTCTATTGATGCCCGGAAGCATGGTTAGCAGCGAATCATGAATCATAACTTATTTTTTCCAGGCCGGAATACTCCGGTATAAACTTTGCTTTTTTTCCAGTTTCAAATTGTACCACTACCGAGGCTTTCGGTCCCGTCTTTTTCCGCTCAATTATAATGCCTTTTCCGTAATCGTCGTGATACACCCAGGTCCCCCGGACAAACCCGTCTTCCTCCGGGTCCTGCCCGGTTTCGGTAAGCGTACTGCCCCATTTCGGGGTTTTCTGTGAAAAAATCTGATAATACTTTTTGGGGATTTCCGACAAGAACCTTGAAGGCTCAAACCTCTCGAGCCGGCCGTAGACTTTCCGGTATTTACAGCTGGTCATGTATAGCTCCTGCCGTGCCCTGGTAGCAGCGACATAAAAGAGTCTCCGTTCTTCTTCCAATTTTTCATGGTATTCATCGGGGTCATCTTCCTGATTTCTCCGGAGAGAAGGAAATATGCCTTCATCCATTCCGGTTATTATTACACGGTCGAACTCCAAGCCTTTCGTGTTGTGCATCGTAATCAAGGTAACCCGTCCGCCCTCACCGTTCTGATCTTCTTCCCGTATCCTGTCCAGTTCAATTGTTTCAAGGAATTCGGATAGTCCTTCGGGAGAGGCTTCGTAGAGGGAGGCGGCATTGACCAATTCTTCAAGATTCCGTATCTTCTGAGTCCCGGATACCTCATCCTGTTCCTGATGATATCCCGCCAGCCCCGAAACGGTTATCACCCGCTCAACAAACCCGGAGAGCTGCCCTCCCTTAAAACCGGCTTTGATCTCATCAACGATGGACAGAAATTCCTCCAAGCCCCTTTTCGATTTACCTTTAAGATTCCCCGTCTCCTCCTTCGCGGCAGCAATCAGATCCCTTCCCGTATTGCCGTCCAGGATTTTCTCACAGCTTTTCTTTCCGATTCCTCTAGCCGGCTTATTGATAATCCGGCGGAACGCGACTTCGTCCATGGGATTTGACAGCAGTTTTAAAAAGGCCACACCGTCTCTGATCTCTTCCCTTTCATAGAACCGCGCGGTTCCCACGATCCTGTACGGGATTCCTCTCCGGAGAAACGCGGTTTCAAGCGAACGGGACTGGGCATTCGTCCTGTAAAGTATTGCGGTTTCATTCAGTGCTTCCGGCGAAAGCCCGGATATGATTTCCACGCAGAACGCGGTTTCTTCATCTTGGTCGGCCAAAAACGCTGTTGTCGGTTTACTGCCCATGGGTTTCCCGGTCCAGAGGGTCTTTCCGAGTCTTCCCGTATTTAACGACACGACCCGGGACGCGAAATCAAGAATGGCTCCGGTGGAGCGGTAATTTTCTTCCAGCCGGATAATATCAGTACCTGGAAAATGATCAGCAAACTCAAGAATGTTTCTTACCTCAGCTCCCCGGAACCGGTATATGGACTGATCATCGTCTCCCACCACGCAGAGGTAGGTTTTTTCGCCACAGAGTTCCTGCAACAGCATATGCTGCGCGACATTGGAATCCTGATATTCATCCACCAGGATAGTGGTAAACCTCTCGGTGATCCGCTGTCTGATTTCCGGGTTATTCCGGAGCAGATAAATCGGACGCATTATAAGATCCCCAAAGTCGGCGTTTCCGATCTCATTGAGCCGGGACTGATATTCCGCGTATATTTCGGGCAGCCGGTTATCTCTTGTAATAATCTCAAGTTCATCCTCCGGTGTCAGACAGTAATCTTTGGCCCGGGATATCAGCCGATTATATCTCCGCAATACGGATTTCCCTAAATCAGGGAAGATTGCCTGCAGCAGAGATAAAGCGTCCTCATCGTCGTATATAGAAAAATTATTCGCGCAGCCGGCAGCGGCGGCATTTCTCCTTAAGAGCCATGCTCCAAAGGAATGAAACGTCCTGATCATCACATCTCCGGCTGAATAAACCAGAGCGGACGATCTTTCCCGCATCTCCCCGGCGGCTTTGTTCGTGAATGTGACTGCCAGAATAGAATAGGGATCAACTCCCATCTTATCTATAAGGTATGCAATTTTTGTCGTGATAACCCTGGTTTTCCCGGATCCCGCCCCGGCTAAAATGAGAAGGGGGTTTCCATAATGCGTTACCGCTTCTTTTTGCGGTTTATTCAGAATATCAAGATAATTCACACGTTATTTTACGAAATTGGAGACATGAACATCAAGCTGTTGAATTACCAGCAAATCCCGGTCAACTCCTTCTATGATTGAGAAGAGGCTATAATTTCATATAATATATAAATTTAGATCGGGTTGACCGGGATTTGCCGCATTTTTTTTTCGCGGAAAAACGGCAATTTCCAGTGATCCCGATATATGTAATTGCTTGTAATAAAACAATTTATAAACTTTATGCGAATGTGATCACCGGAAATTGCCGGTTGAATTACTGATTACATAAGGCTTTTCATTTTACAGTAAAATGTTTGTTTTTTTCTTTTACCAATTTTAGCTTGAGAATGTTGAAGTGAGCAGTGTTTTTACTTTCAAACTCTTCTTTACTTGTTAAGAAATCGTTGCAGAGATTCAAATAGCCGTCGGGAAGATCAAATGTGCCAAAATGATTGATTGCCCCGGAGGGTGATGTTGCCCGGCGAATTTCATTCTTTTCATTAATACAGAGGTTGAGCCGTTCTACCCATATTTCGAGTATTTTTTCAGAGTTATGCTTTACAGAATAGACAACGGCTTTCATCCTGCTCCTCTCCAGAATTCATATTGAGTACTTTTCCACTTCATAACCTAATGGTAATTTTTATAAAAATCAACAATTTTTTTATGCACCGGGATTTCTGATAATTTTTTTTGAAAAGCGGCAGCTGTTTATCTAAACCGATACCCCTTCCAGATCGAAACCGTTATTTTTAATAATTCGCGCTTTAACAAGATCCCCGGGTCGGCCGCGGGATGAATGAATTACTGACGCGCCGTCCACCTCAGGGGCCTGAAGAAATCCCCGGCCTATCCACAGTGCTTCTTCTTCTATTTTTTCTTCCAGAATTATGTCCAGGATCCGTCCGACAAACCGGTCCATGGCGGAACTGGTAATCGGCTCCTGTCTGTCCATCAGAATCTTCTTCCGTTCCATTGCCTTCTTCGCGGAAACCTTTTTCCTGCCCTTATGCTGACGGAAGGCCGGGGTGTCTTCTTCGGGTGAATAGGTGAAAACACCGAGCCACTCCAGCCGCGCCTGTTCCTGAAAAAGAAGCAGATCTTCAAACTCAGTTTGCCCTTCACCGGGATATCCGGTCATAAACGTCGACCGGATAATGCTGTCAGGGAGTTTGGTCCGGATACTGTCTATCAGCCTTAGGTAATCATCACTGCTTCCCGTTCTGCCCATACTTTCTAACACTTTTTTTGAAGCGTGCTGAAAAGGGATATCAAAATAGGGAAGCAGCCTGGGATCTTCTGCGGCAAAATCAATAATTTCCGGCGGAAACCGGTCAGGATGAATATACAAAAGCCGGAGCCAGAAATCCTTTTTAAGACCGAGAATTTTCCGCAACAACCGAATAAGGGAGCGTGACGATGACTCCAGTCCATATGAAGCGGCATCCTGGGCTATCAGAATAATTTCCTTGTACCCGTTATTGATAAGTCCGGAAATCTCGGAAATTACCTCTTCCGGCTCTCTGCTCCGGACTCCGCCCCTGATTAGGGGAATGGCACAATAACTGCAGTTATTGCTGCATCCTTCCGCTATTTTCACGTATGCCGTACCGGGAAATCCTTCCGGGTTTCTACGGCAGGGGAGAGAATAATTCCGCGGAATGGGGGGAATGGATACGACCGGCTTTAAAGCGGTACCCCGTCGCGAGAGAACGACTTCGAGAAAGGGAGCTATTTGGGATAGATCGCCATTTCCGAAAATACCGGCAGCTTCGGGAATTTCCCTGGCCAGGTCTTCCCCGTACCGCTGAGATAGGCAGCCGCATATCACCACCGAAGAATCGGGGTAGTTGACTATCATGTCCATTACTGTTTCAACCGATTCTTCTTTTGCTTCTCTTATAAATCCGCAGGTATTCACCAAAATGACGTCAACAGAACCGGAACCCCGGTATGCCTCCCATCCGGCTTGTTCCAAATAAACAGCGATTACTTCCGCGTCAACTTGATTTTTCGCGCATCCTAAATTCTGAATTGAAAAGACAGGCATTTTATCAGCAATATCAGTAGACCGGAACCATGGTCAGAACTGATTCATCGGAGATATCGGCCGGCTGCCAGCGGATCAGTCCGGTCACGACTTCACCGGGTCTTCCGAAAATGACCGGATTTCCGGCTATACGCACACGGGTAACTCCCGCGTTTGAAAGCCAGTACCTGAATTCATTCCGGACAGAGATTCTAAAAACGTCACCCGGTTTAAAATACTTCTCTTCACGCTGATTTCCGTCGATAAGGTATCTTAGCAGGGCGTAGCCTCTAAAGTCGATTTCCACAAAATAATCGTGGGCTTCCGATGCCCGGACTACCGGCAAGGATTCCCGCCTTCTGCTCTCCTGACTTGCCGTTCCAAGCAGGATATCCGCCTCAAGCTCTTCGGTCTCGGACAAAGCAGATCCCTCTTCGGCGGCCGTACCGCCCGGAGCTTCTATTACCCGGTCGAATCTCAGCACGGCCGAATCTTCTTCCGGATACACCGCCCTGGCGATGATCTTAAGGTCGGTTTTATTATCATTATCTAAATCAAGATCTTCCATGGAATCCGCCCCGATTGAAAGATCAATGCCGGAATACGTCAGATTTACTCTGTCACTTATGTCGGTAATATCGATGGTGTAGTCAATATTATTCAGGGAAAAAACCACCCGCGTTCCTTCACGGATTCTCTGTTCGAGCATTTCTTCTTCAAAATTTATGACCCGGGTGATTTTTTCAGGTTCCGTTTCCGCGTCGCTGACCCTTTCCGGGCGGTCAAAAGATATTGCCCCCGTGCCGAAGAGGTAGATAAGTCCTCCGATCAGCCCCAGAAGCACCACTGCAGCTACTGAAATAAATATCGGTTTTTTCGGATCTTTCCGGGCGATGAGCCCTTCTATTGGAGCAGGCTGCTCCTGTATCTTCATGTTCCGGTATATATTGATAATATCCTGCGGGTTGATACCGAGGAAATCGGAATAATTTCTGAGAAATCCTAAAAGATAAGGTTCACCGGGAAAGCTGGAGAAATCTTCATCTTCCATCGCGGTAATAAAACGTTTCGCTATATGTGTATCCCGGGCTACCTGTTCAATAGTATAGCCTTTTTCTTCACGGGTATTTCGTAACTTTGCGCCGATTGATTCCATACTGCCTATATAATATCCTATTTCCGAAAACCTGTATATTAAAAATTATTCGGATTCAACCCCGAGAAAATTGTTGTGTACATTTGCTTCGGGCGGAGGATCATAATCAAAAAAATTGTCAGGAATATTCGGGTTTATTCTAATGTTGAGAAAATCCAATTGAATTTCCCGGTATTCCTGGTTCAGTCCGACAATACGACGGATATATCCATCGGTGCCAACCGAAATATCGAGCTGCCGGAATCCTTCCCGGGAAGTTCTAGGTACAAGACGAAGCTTAACTACCATAACATCCGAATCTTCTTCAAGGGGTACGGGATTCCGGGTTTCCAGATAACTGATGCTGTAGTTCTGCCGCATCAAATTGAGCCCTTCACCGCTTACGGCTCCGGCTAAACCGGTATTCCCTTTTCGGAGAGGTGATAGAAGGGCAACACGCAGATTTGGGAAATAGGCTGTAACGGTTCTCCCGTCGGAGTTCAGGATCTGCCCCTTCGGGTTGGTAAACTCAATCCGGAGCTTGTTGGGTTCTTTATAATACAGGGTACCGCTCTGGCTTCCTTCTTCATGGGTATAAATAATATCAGAAATGTAATCGGTAACAGCATATTGTTCCGCTATCTGATCAAAATAATCCGAGGCTGTCTGAATGTCCTGGGAAAATAAAAAACCTGTACCGATAATGCACAGCAGTATTAAAATAAAAAATCTCTTTATCAATTGAATCACACCATATGTATTAATGATGGGTCTATATTAATCAAAGAACAAGCTTTGTCAAGCAATTTCCGGTGATCACATTCGATAAAAATTTATAAATTGATTTATTACAAGCAATTACGTATATCGGGATCACCGGAAATTGCCGTTTTTCCGCGAAAAAAATATGCGGCAATTCCCGATCAACCCGATCTAAATTTATATATTATATGAAATTATGGCCGCTTCTCAATCACAGAAGGAGTTGACCGGGATTTGCTGTTTGTCAAGGCACAGTAAAATCCGGCTGGTCCGGATTTGTCTCTGAGGTGAAGTCACGAACCCTGGGTCCGGTTGATCTGATCACGTATCTGTGCGGCCCTTTCATAATCCTCATCAGCGACCGCCTTTTCCAGTTCCTTCCTTAAGGATAATCCGGAATCTTGAGGTTCATCTTCGATCTGTTCCATCACCGATTTCAGATAATTAATAGAACGGATACGCTCCAGCCGGAAGGCGGGAGAATCAATATCCTTCAGGTTCATGATCTTGTCGATGGTTCCTTCTAATATAATCCTGGCTTCTCCCCGCACATGATTTTCCATGGATATCATAGCCTTGGCAACCGCGTTCATCCGCAGGATGTAAGGATAGTACTGAAGCATTAAATTCTTATCTTCGTCTCTGATTCCGTATTTATCAATTAATTCACAAATAGAGAGATTATGTTCCGTGTCACGCTCCACCCTCTGGTAGTCTTTCAGCTGAAACAGCAGCAGATACCGGAAATAGAACAAAACTCCTTCACTCTGCAGCAGCGCGCAATCTTCACTGTCCAGGGAGTAGGCGTCGTCTGTCATCTCCTCCTGAATTTCTGTTTTCAGTCTGGTCAGATATTCCTCCAGCATCGTGTCTTTCCCGAACGGTTTCAACCCGTCCGGTCTTCCGTCAAGTTCGTACTGTTCGATTCCGAGAGGGAGCCGGACCTGCATTACATGTCTTCCGTCCCGGGCATTGATGATTCTGACATTATCTTCAGGATCATACCTCCATTCGTCAAGGAGTCTGGTTAAATCACAATCCATATTATAAATTATAACACTTAATATCCAATAAACCTAAGGTTACTACAGTAAATTCCGGTGATCACATTCGCATTATTGATAAATTGTTTTATTACAAGCAATTACGTATATAGGGATCACCGGAAATTGCCGTTTTTCCGCGAAAAAATATACGGCAAATCCCGGTCAACCCGATCTAAATTTATATATTATATGAAATTATGCCGCTTCTTAATCACAAAGGAGTTGACCGGGATTTGCTGAAGGTTACTATTGAAGTGCCGATGATTTTTCTATATAGAGAATGAAGGAGGAAAATCATGAAAACGTGGGTACTCTCGGTCGGAGGGTCCATTATTGCGCCCGAAGGAGCTGATTCGAAGTTTATCGCCGGTTTTTATTCCTTGATTAAGTCGTATATCGAAAAAGACAACCGGTTCATCATCGTTACGGGCGGCGGTGCCGTGGCCAGAGATTATCAGAACGCGCTCAGAAAAATCATATCCATCACCGGTTCATCACACACTGATGAGGGTGATCAATCCGCAGAGCTTGACTGGATAGGCATTGCGGCTACCCGTCTTAACGCGCGGCTCATGAAAGCCGTTTTTCACGAGTACTGCCGGGAAGAGGTGGTTACCGATCCGACAGTGCCGACAAATTTCGCCGGATCCGTACTTGTCGCGGCAGGCTGGAAACCGGGTTTTTCAACCGATTATGACGCGGTTATACTGGCGGAATCCTTCGGGGCTGACACAGTAATAAATTTATCCAATATTAAACAGGTATATTCCGCCGATCCCAAACAGGATCCCGAGGCAGTTCCGCTGGATTCGTTAACCTGGGAGGATTTCCGGGAGTTATCGGGAGGGGACTGGACACCGGGGAAAAATTCACCCTTCGATCCCGTCGCGGCGGGAAAAGCAGCGGACTCCGGACTTAAAGTGATCGTCGCCGACGGACGGGATCTTGAAAACCTGCGGGCAATCTTTGCGGGCAAACCTTACACCGGTACCCTTATAGGATCTGATCCGGATTAGATTTCTGCATCTGCACATAGGCAAACCCCAGCGTGTAGGGGTCCTGGATTCTGTCGAGCAATGAAGCTGCTTCACCGGATAATCCAAGCCGAAACATTATAACTGCCGCGTCGGCATACAGCTGGTCCTGAATAAACTCCGATTTATTTGCTTCCTGCTCCGCTGTAAGGACAGTCCGCTTGGCATCATCAAACTTTTCCAGATCAATTAATTTTTCGGCCGCTCCCAGGTAAAGCCGGGTCCGGTCATAAAATGATGAAAGATCTTTGATAAGCGGCATAGCCTGATCGGTCATGCCCCGGTCAATCAGCGCGTCAATATAAATAAAAAGGCTCCGCTGCTGTTCGAATGGATCGGACGGAGCATTGATCAGCTCCGGGAGAAGGGAAAAAACTGAATCGAGAATATCTCCGCTCCCGGAAAGAGCCGCAGCCGTCCGGCCCAGCAGCGCCAATGCCGATATCTTCCGGAACGGGTCGTCTATCTCCCGGGCGATTTCATAGGCGATAGAGAGATATATTTCCGACCGTATCGGCTCATCCTGCTTATTCCATTCCTCTGCAATCTTTGCGTACGCTTCGGCCCGCAGCCGGGGGAATTCGATCGTTTCAGCCGCAATAACAGCGTCATCTTCCATACCCAGCTCCGCAAGATACCCGGCAATCCTTACCACCTTCCGGGCTTCTTCTTCCGGCCGGACAATTACCGTCACATTCTCCATGCTCCGGATCCCCCGGTGCGCCATCTGTCTCCCGTAATCTTCATCACCGGTTTCAGCGATAAGTACGGCCAGCCGTATCATACCCAAAGCGCGCGACCACAGATTTTCTATACTTCCGGCCGCAGGAATAGCCTGCTGTATCAAGGTGTCGGAAAAAAGACCGATGTTATAATTCCGGTATTGTTCCGCGGCGTAGATCAGTAAATCCAGACGAATTTCCAGATTCTGAATCACCAGAGACTGCTGAACGGCTTCACCCGGCAAATCAAAGGTAGATTCACCTCCCTGAAAGCCGATGGCAATAACCTGTTTTAGTATATTTCCCTGGACAGACTCGGCCATAGATCCGTCCAGTACGGATAAGGCCTCTTTTAAAAGGGCTGCGCCTTTCTCGTTTCTCCCGGACCGGACATAGCCTTCCGCCAGCCGGGGAAGAAGTTCCGCGCGGGCCGATTCCGAGGGTACCTCGGACATCGCCAATTCTGCCAGTTCCGTTACCCGGGCCGCCTGGTCGGTCAGGTTCATCCCGGCAAGGACCCCGGCTATTTCGGAAAGCAAATGAAACCGCGAAAGAGGTGCTTCCACCATCAGTGCCGCCTGCAGAGCCTTGCCCGCGGTTCCCGCGTTCATTTCCCGGAGCATTGTCGTAAGATCGTTTGGGCCGGCGGTGTTTTCCACTGTCCTGCAGGATAAAGCAGCAAGCAGAAGGTAAATAATAAAAAACCGTGAATATTTCCTTATCACCTTCCGCCGCTCCATAATGTTATAGATTGAGATGAGGGAAAAGGATTTTCTTCCCGGAAATCGGGCAGCCAACCGGAATCATCAGAAAAATCCTGTATGTATCCTTCCTCTATTATAGATTTCAAAAGATAATCAACCGCTTCTTCGTATTCATCCCGGGTTAATCTCCGTGACAAATTTCCCGCGGGCGAAGAGGGTACGGGGGTGTACTGCCCTAAAAGCGAAAAATAGCATCTATTTTTCAGCTCCTTTTGAAACCAATCGATCACCCGTTTGGTTTCATCAAGGTAGCTCGGTAGAACAAGATGCCGTACAATAACACCGGCGGTGATTACCCCCCGGATCACAGACACCTCCGGTTTCAACCGGGCCATCAGTTCTATCGACTTTAAGGCATTACCGGGGTAACTCGGCGTCTGAAAAAGAAAGAGGGAGGCTTTTTCCGACAAAGTTTTACAATCAGGCAGAAAAATATCTATTTCCCGGGATAACATGGTTACGGTTTCTTCGGTTTCAAATCCGGAGGAATTCCACACTACCGGAATTTTCAGCCCCCGCGTTTTAGCCCCGCGCACTGCTTCCAGGATGGTCGGCACAAAATGGGTACCCGTAACCAGATTGATATTTTCCGCGCCCCGGTTCTGAAGCGACAAAACCATTTCGGTCAGCTCTTCAAGAGTAATTAATCCGCCTGAGCCCTCTCTGCTGACCTGATAATTCTGGCAAAAAGAACACCCCAAGGTGCAGCCCGAAAAAAAGATTGTTCCCGAACCGCCGGGACCGGTAATTCCCGGTTCTTCACCTTTATGAAGAACAGCGGCGGCCGCCCTAAGCCGGGACCCGCTTCTGCAAAAACCGAACTCATCCCGAAGCCTGTTTACACCGCAGCACCGGGGACAAAGAGTACACTGTTCATAGAGAGAAAGATAATCTTTCATGCGGTTCTATATTCTATGAGTACTGACCATAAGCTTCATTATATAAGACACAACGGTCATATCCATATCGGCCGCGCACCGCCGCACACATTCCCGGATAACGCCCCAGGTTTCCTCCGGAAGGGGATCATTCTCCGTGTCGTATTCCGATCTAAAAAGGTCGATAACATCACCAAGTGCTCGTATCAAAAAAGTCAATTCCTGTTTTTCATCATGGTACTGCTCAACGAGACTGTTAAAGAGGCGATGACGGCACTCTTCGGGCACTGCCGATGCGGCAGAAAAAAAGCTGTCCCGGATAAGGGCAATCTGCTGGTCTACCGGTTTTTCCCGATTTTTTTTAATTATTTTTTCTGTTTTGGCTATAAATTTATCTGATAAAAACATGACTACTCATCCCCGGAGATCAAAATTAGATGCCGCTCTTCGTTGAGAAACGGCACTTCCAATTGCAGAATATCATATTTCGGAACAAAATCTCTACACTCATTCATTTCTTTTACTGCCGTCTCTCTTTTACCTTTATAGGCGCAGACATTTCCGCCCGGGCACATTATTTTTCGGAGCCGGGAAATCATTTTTCCGGAAACGCTCCCCAGGGCACGATAGGTAATCGTGTCGAAGCACCCGTTCCAACGAGTATAATCGGCCTGCAGGATCTTAGCGTTTTGGATGCCCAGTCCCAATACCACATTCTTTAGGAAGAGACACTTCCTTTCGGACCGGTCCAATAGATATACAGCAGTTTCCGGCAGAAATATCGAAAGGGGGATCCCGGGAAATCCTCCCCCGCTCCCGATATCACCGAGAGTATTTCCCCCCAAAGACCGGATTTTTTTTAATCCTGCCAGACTGTCCAGCAGATGCCGGATAATAAGATCATCTCCGGAGGCATTCACCAGGGCGTACCGGCGGTTCCACCGCTCAACTTCCGCGCAGTGAGCAAGGCATTGCTCGAACTGCCCCTCTGTATAATCGATTTGCAGCCGCTGAAGCCCCTCCTCCAGAATCGAACGCATTACCGCCTCCTTTTACCGAGTTTTACCATGAGAACGGCAATATCGGCATTCCTTACCCCTGATATCCGGGAAGCCTGTCCCAGGGAGCCGGGCTGAATGCGGACCAGTTTTTCTCTGGCTTCCGCCGAGATTCCTTCCACGGCGCTAAAATCAAACTCTCTGGGAATTTTAATACGTTCCATTTTTCGGAAACGGTTAATCTGCTGCTCCTGTCTCCCCACATATCCCTCGTACTTTATATCTAGTTCAGTTTCAATGAGCCACTCCGCAGGGGTAGTTCCGAGTTCCGGCAGAATATCTTTGAAATTCTCCATTGTTATAACAGGATCTTTAAGTACCTGATACAGCGGCTTTCCCTTATGCCGGTTCATCTCGACAGTATCAGCACCGTTACCGGAGAGCCGGTTGTTCCGGAGCAGTTCTTTTACTTCCTCAATTCCCCGGATTTTTTCTGAAAATTTTGAATATGATTCCTCATCCTGCATGCCCGCTTGGTACGCCGTTTTTAGGAGCCGCCTGTCTGCGGTTCCATGCCGGAGATTGAGCCGGTACTCTGCACGGGATGTGAACATGCGGTACGGTTCATTCGTGCCGAGGGTTACGAGATCATCGATCATTACCCCGATATAGGCATCGGAGCGGCTCAGCACTACCGGTTCCTTTCCCTGCAGTTTACGCGCCGCGTTTATACCGGCCATAAGTCCTTGAGCCGCCGCCTCTTCGTACCCGGAGGTGCCGTTTGTCTGACCCGCAAAAAACAGACCCTCAATTTTCTTGCTTTCCAGAGATGCATAAAGCTGGGTCGGATCGATATAGTCGTATTCAACCGCGTAACCCGGGCGCATAATTTGGACATGTTCGAGTCCGGAAATTGTTTTCAGGAAGCGTTCCTGAACTTCTTCAGGTAAGGATGATGAAATACCGTTAAGGTACATTTCCTGGGTATCCGTGCCTTCAGGTTCAACAAAAATCTGATGCCGGTCCCGATCGGGAAAACGGACTACCTTGTCTTCAATTGACGGACAGTACCTTGGACCTGTCCCGGTTATTTTCCCTGTATAAAGGGGTGACCGGCCGATGTTATCCGTTATAATCCGGTGAGTTTCCTGATTGGTAAAGGTGATAAAGCAGGGAACGGATGGTCTGTTCACCGGTGAGGAGGCGGTCCGGAAAGAAAACGGAAGCATCTGCTCATCCCCGGACTGAAGCTCCATTCTGCTGTAATCGATGGATCTCCGGTCCACCCGCGCCGGCGTCCCTGTCTTTAATCTGCCCACGGCGAAACCGATTTCCCGGAGATGATTTCCCAGTCCAAGCGCCGCGGGTTCACCCAGACGTCCTGCCATAGCGGAATATTCACCGATGAACACCTTTCCCTCCATGAAGGTACCGGTGGTAAGGACAACAGCTTTCGCGGTGAATATCCTGCTCCGTTCGGTCTGTACCCCCGCAACGCTGCCTGCTCGGACCGTCAGTTCTGTTACCGTATCCTGAAAGAGAGAGAGCCCGGGAGTATTCTCCAGCAGTTCCTTCGCTTTCCTCGAATAAAGTGCTTTATCCGCCTGAGCCCTGGGTGCCTGAACCGCAGGACCTCGGCTGCGGTTGAGTACACGGAACTGAATCATGCTTTCATCAATGAGCCGGCCCATCACTCCGCCTAGCGCGTCAATTTCCCGCACGATATTACCTTTAGAAAGCCCTCCTACCGCGGGGTTGCACGACATTTTGCCGATGGTGTCTAAATTTTGGGTGATCAGGAGAGTCCGCAACTGCAGCTTTGCCGAGGCAGCTGCCGCTTCAATTCCCGCGTGCCCCCCTCCGATAACAATGATGTCAAAATCCATTCTACTTTCCTACACAAAACCTGGAAAAGATGTCTTCTAATACGTCAGCAGAAGAAACTTCCCCGGTAATTTCACCCAGGGAATCCAGAGCCTCTCTTAAATCAAGAGAGAGAAGATCCAGGGATACCTCCTCTTCGATACCTTTACCTGCCCTCTCCAGGGCTAATACCGCCCGGTCCAGCAGGGTCTTCTGCCGCAGCGAATCGATTACCGGATTGCCCCCCGGATCACTGCCGCCCGCGCCTTCCATGATCATCTCTGCCAGTTTCTTCTCAAGTTCCTCCAAACCTTTTCCGGTAACCGCGCTGATCCGAGTAAAGGAATCAGTTTCATCAACGGCAAACCTGTCAACTTTATTCCACACACTAAGCACGCTGCTGTCCCGGTGCTGCCGGAGAAACTCCCGGTCCTCATCCGTCATTCCTGTTTCCGCGTCCAGTACGTAAATAATCCCGTCCGATGCCGCGATCAGTTCTCTGCTCCGCCGTATTCCTTCAATCTCAATATGTCCCGCTCCCTTCCGAAGACCAGCGGTATCCACAATCCGTACCGGTATACCCTTTACCGTAATCCATGCGTCCAAATAGTCCCGGGTGGTTCCATGTTCAGGAGAGACTATTGCGCGGTCTTCCTTTAGCAGCCGGTTGAAGAGTGATGATTTACCGGCATTTGTCCTTCCCCCTATAGTAATAACGGACCCTTCCTGATACAGCCGTCCCGCCGCATAACTCTCAGCAAGCCGGGCCAATCTTTTCTTAAGGGTATCAAGCTCGCCAAGATCCGGATATCCGCCCGCTACCTCATCTTCGGGGTAATCAAGCTGAATTTCAACATCTCCAAGAATTTTTATGAGCTCTTTTTTATTATCTTCAATGATGCTCCGGATATCTCCGTTCAGACGGGAAAACGCGTATTTTCCCGCCCGTTTGGTTTTCGCCTGAATGAGTTCATTTACCGCTTCCGATTCGGTTAAGTCCTTTTTGCCGTTCAGGAATGCCCGGAGGGTAAATTCACCGGGAAGTGCATCCCGGAATCCCTGGTTTTTCAGTTCAGTCAATACAGACTCAATAACCGGCAGACTGCCGTGACAGAAAAACTCCACGCTGTCCTGACCGGTATAACTTTTAGGTTTCCGGTAGACGGCTGCCATAACCTCATCAATATCCTGCCCGTCCCGGTCTCTTATAACTCCTCTGCCGATTCTGTTGGTTTTCCATTCATTTAAATTACCGGGTGAAAACAGAGCTGCTGCTCTGGTGATCGAACCTTTTCCCGACATCCGGATAACCGCGACGGCGCTTGGAGCCCAGGGAGTAGCAAGAGCGGTTATGCAGTCTTCATCATTAAAATAATTCATGCCGATTATATTAGTACTCATCCTTTTAAATAACATCAAGAGCCGCAGCTCAGCAAATCCCGGTCAACTCCTTCTGTGATTGAGAATAGGCAATAATTTCATATAATATATAAATTTATATCGGGTTGACCGGGAATTGCCGCATATTTTTTTCGCGGAAAAACGGCAATTTCCATATGGAACTCTACTTCACGAATCTCTCATTGTAGGGTATTTTATTAGGTAAGACAGGAGGGAAGCATGTCGGATAAATCTTTAGCAGAGCAAGTATACCATTATACATTGACCGTAAAACGGTACACCATGGACATTAAGCGGCTTGAAGAAGAAAAAGAAAAATGGAACAACCGCGTATCCCTCGCAGCCAAGGAAAACAGGAGCGATCTTGAAGCTGAAGCCGCCGTTCGGCGGGATGAAATTAACCAGAAAATCGAGGGCCTAAAAATCGAACGGGAAGCGGTAATTTCTGAATTGAGTTCCCTTAAGCGGGAATTGGAGATGCTGCGGGACGCGCCCGAGCAGACCGTGGATGCCGATCTCCTGCTGGAACAGCTCAACATGGTGGTGGGTGAACGGGATAAACTCGCCGATCAATTCCGGGAACAGGAAGCTGAAACAGCATTAGAGGCCCTCAAACGGAAGATCGCTGATGAAAATGAATAATCTGTTTCCGGAATATAAAAAACCTATCATTTTCGGCCACCGGGGTTCTCCCGTAAAGGCACCGGAGAATACCCTTGCGTCTTTCAAGGAGTGCGTCAACTCAGGGGTACCCGGAATTGAACTGGACATTCACAGATGCGGGTCCGGTGAACTGGTGGTAATCCATGATTTTACCACACAGAGGGTAACCGGCAGAGACCTTCCGGTAGAGGAAGCTTCTTGGCGGATTTTA
The DNA here is from genome assembly GCA_964384485.1 of uncultured Spirochaetales bacterium. Lineage (GTDB taxonomy): Bacteria > Spirochaetota > Spirochaetia > CAYLLE01 > CAYLLE01 > CAYLLE01. Next base: position 40,428 of record CAYLLE010000007.1, read on the forward strand.
AAGGAACTGGATGCGGGAAGCTGGTTTTCGCCTTCCTTTTCGGGGGAGAGGCTGGTTTTATTGGAAGATGTCTTCAATTATTTCGGTGATTCGGTATATTACGATATTGAAATTAAGGACAGTACCCTGTTTCCGCATAGAATAGCAGAAAGCTTGTCCGGTCTGATAGAAATCTTTAAACTCGGCTTAAAATGCCTGGTGAGTTCATTTAATCCTTTTGCATTAAACGCGTTTAAAAACTTTAGTCCGGACGTACCGACTGCGGTTATTTATTCCAACGCGAAGAAAATGCCGTTCATTGTCCGAAGTTCACTTAACAAGTTTATTGGAAGATGGGACTGCTTAAAACCTGATTTGGAGATAGCAAGAAAACCGGTCTTTCCGGCAATTAAAATGCATCCTGTCATCCCGTGGACTATAGACGATCCCGAGGCAGCCGGACAGCTCATAAAAAAAGGGGCCAGGGGAATTATTTCCAACACGCCGGACAAGCTGCTGGAACTAACCCCGTGACCCCCCGGATAGTTCTAATACGCTTTTAGGGTAATCTTCTGGCCAACTCATCTCCGAAATGTGATCCGAGAGAAATAAAAGCCGACCTCACCGCACCGGATGAACTGGATGACCTGCTTCGTTTGAAAGCGGTGTCGGAAAACAGAATCTGTCCGCTGATAAGATCGGCCGCGGTTATGGTGCCGCTTACCTTTACGATGTATCCGTCATCGCTCGAATCAAATTCGCTAATGGAAATTCTACCGAATATGACCCGCTCCACATCATCCCCGTGAAAATCCTTCAGCACCTGTATTATTTCACTTTCACTTTTTCCCTGAAGGATTTCGGGATCGGTATTAATTGTTGAAATGCGGAATCCCTGTTCCGACAGCGCCTGCCGTATTCCCTGCGCGGTAGCGCTGTTGCCGGTAGGATTGTCGTTATTGTCGATATCCAATACTAAAACTCCAGTCGGGATATTTTTGGCCCGGGAAATCACGGTATATTCGAATTTCACCCGTTTTTCTGCCGCGGCATCAAAGAGAGCGTCTGTATGACTTCTGAAGCTCCGCGGCACATCTTCAAGGGGTTCCATAGCCGAAGAAAGATCCAGGGACATGGTCACATTCCGGTCACCGACGAGATCAGGAACCGGATGGGTAAACCTGGCCATACCGCCGGTGTCGGAGGAGATATTTACGGTCTGGATACCGGGAGAGCCGTTTGACCGCAGCCTCCAGTAACTTACCAAAATATTGACTCCGCCCAGCGGTGTTTCCACACCGCCGTTTCCTGCTGTCACCTGCAGAACAAATTCTTCGTTAAACCCATCCCCGATAGTGGTGCTGAGGTTATCATTTTCTTTTTGAAGATTAATCTTTCCTAATACTTCCTTTGCTTTATTGATGTTCCGTTCAAATTTTACATCGGCATTCCGGATGTTTTCTTTGGCTGCCGCGGCCGCGGCTTCAATGTATTTTGCTACCGCGTCAAAATACCTTCCCTCAGAAAGATATTGATCTCCCATTTGTTCAGGAACTGATACAGCGGCTTTTGCCTCTTCTACCAAAGCTTCCCGTTCCCGCTGTTCTTTAAGGAAAGCCGCTTTATCATACTGACCGAGAAGATAAACGGTAACCCGTTCTTCGGTTCGGTAGATATACCTGTCGGCGACACGGAGTCCCGCGATGGTTCCGGAACCTGACTGCGTTACCGCCTGTTTTACCGATGCCTCAAAATCTTCCAGAGACGCCCGGGCTTCAGCGCTGGTTTCCACGCTCAGTTCCACGCCTAAAGCACGGTTTATTTCCGCGATCATGCTAAGCGCGGCCTCTTCTTCGGCTGCGGCAATATCACCGGACCGGTCGGAGGCAGAAACCACAAAATATTCGTTTTCCGAATCGCTTAAAGGCGGAGAAGTAACCCAATCCGGTACTTCCCGGCTGTCCAGGCCGTTACCGGATTGGGTACCGGCACAGCCGGTAAGGGCGAGTACGATGATGATAAACACCGTAATTATTGTATATTTCATATGATTACCCCAGATAAATACTGTTAATGCAAAGCATAACTGTCCCGTTCATTGAACGGGACAGTTATAATATTATTGCTTCGGTTTATAGCCCTTCGCCGAAAACTTCTTTTACCCGCTGCTTCGCGGTTTTTTCAGCGTCTGTGGTTGCCTGATTTTCTTCGATGGCAGCCTGAATAAGATCATTCACCTTCTGCTCATCAATCGTATACAGTGTGTAGTACGCGTATTCCTGTCTGCCGGGATTTCCCTTGTCGTCGTAGTACTGTTTGAGTACCCAGAAATCACCGTATTTCCGGAATCCGGAGATGGTTGCGTCAGACATAGTTTTTACGACCCGTTCGAAGTAGGTCTCAGTAGCGTCCTGATCACCAACTTCCGCGCCGGCAAACTTTTCCTGAACCCGCACATTGACCAGACGGGATATTTCTGAAGTGGCGTTCATATTGTTTGCCACAGTCTTTACCCCTGAAAGGTCCTGGCCGGTCTGTTCGAACTTGAATACATATTTGCCTTCAAACCGTTCGTCTTCTTCCAAGGCACCGGTATCCATGGTAGCCCAGAAGGGAACATCACCGCCGAGTGTACTGTTCTGGTGCTCGATTATCTTGAAGCGTGGAGCGGTCATCGGCGCGCCCTCGATATCAGGACCGCTTTTACAGCCGATACCGAACGCAAGAATCATCAGAACAACAGCAATAGAAACTAAAAGCTTTTTCACTTTAAAATCCTCCTTAACAGGATATTTTTATCATCCGTCTTCCGGATGGTTTTCCCAAAATCACTACATTCCCGAATTAAACGTCAGCGTTTTTCCCCGGGTAAGCACATGCATCAGTCCGTCTAAACCCGGTACGGTGCTTGATACATCGTAGATCAAATCTTCTAATTCGTCGACCTTTCCAAAGAAGAACATAACATATTTTGTCTCTTCAGCGGACTGATACTGAGTTTCAAGTTCATTGACCCGGTTCCGCATCTTTCGTCTGAAATTGCTCATAACCTTGGAATCGGCAGTACTCTGGATGACGACTTCGTACCGAAGGCCCCGGGCAATCGATTTTGCCATCAGATCCCGGGATTGCTGTACCGCTATGGGCATGGCTTTATACACCGTTGATTTAATGGCATTGGAGATGGCGTCAAACTGACTTGTGGTACTAAAAGTCCTCTGGCTTTCGTAGGGTACCGACCCCAGCAGTTCTCCGGTGGAAGGATCGAAAAATTTCAGGGTGATATACGCTTTACCGTAATACTTCTTTCCTTCTGTTTCTGCCTCGGTCCGGGCGTCCAGTTCAATATAAACATCGGCATTTAATTTCTGGGCGATCCATTGAATTATACTGATTTCCTGTCCCGTCTCTTCCTCGTATACCATTTCCTGGTCTTTTTTGATTTCTTCTATTCTGTCCAGGTCCACCGCGGTGATCGCATTTTCAGCCAAAAAGGCATTTGCCATACCCACAGCAGATTTCATCAGGAAGGGATCGAGGGACTGATCATCGGAATCGTAATAAACCATGTATGTCATTGTATCGATATACCTGCGGATAAAACGCATTTCTTCTTCGGTTGCTTCTTCCCAGTCTTCGTCTTGTGTCTCTAATGACGGTTTCTCTTCGGTCCCGGACTCCGGTGTTTCCGCTACCTGAGAGGTTCCTCCGCCGGTGATACCGTGGGCTTTTAGAACACTTTCCACTGCCTGAGTATTAACCTTGATGGTAATTTCGTAGATCATGTTCGGTTCATCCATGGTTCCCAGGTTTTCCTTTCTTAAATTCACCATTGTTTCTTTATATACGAAAGCATTGGGATTCCTGGAATTGTAAAGAACTTCGTCCAGAAGTTCCTTGTTTGCCTGCTCTCCCGCCTCACCGATCATATCGATCACCGCGTTCCGGACCGCGTCCATTTTTGCTCCATTAATAGCCTCGGCCAGACTGCCCCGGCCCACTCCCGGATAGATGTCCGCGCCGGCCTGCATATCGGTTCCTCCTCCGGAACCGCAGGAAACAGCCAGAATTAATAAGAATCCTGTTACTAATAATATACCTGCCCGTTGAAAAAATTTCATGGTATTCCCCTTTATTTAAATGTAACCCCCGCTCCGAAAAGCACACCGCCGTAGGTATCAAAGAACCGGTATCCATAACCGTCTACCAGTCCCATCCAGTATGCGTAGCCGGCTTCGGCGAACAGGAGCGTGTTTTTGCCAATCAGATAATTAAGTGAAACTTTCACGTTTCCTCCGAAATGGGTGAGATAAAAATCTTCATCGAAATAAGAACCGTCCAAAGGAACACCGCCGCCTAAACCGACGCCTACGGAAGGTATTATCTTCAGCCTTCCAAGATACAGGTTGTATTCACCTCCGACCATAAGATTCATGGGAATCAGTATAAAATTGATTATCGATGTAAAAGGGAATTCAAACGCGGCATATGGTCTGAAGGAGTAAAATCCCCGGCTCCCGACACCTTTAAACCCGAGGACCGGGGTGTTATACCCGAAGGGATTCACAATGTAGTCAAAATATGGAGTAAGCTCAAAGCCGATTCTCGGCACTTCCCGGAGCTGATCTCCTACGACAACCCGCGGGTTCGCGTAGAGAACATTCCCTATGGAAAACTCCTGATTCACTTCCTTTATAACTATAAGTCCGGTTTCTTGCTCAAGGGTGTGTCCGGTGCTGGTAATATTGGAATTGATCACCGAGTATTCATCACCTAATTTAACCCCCATATTCATACCGAATTCAATGATGACGTCTCTCCGCCTGACTTCCAATACACCCGTTTTGATTTGAAATACCGGCATCTTCCGGATCTCATAGGTGAGTTTCGTACTGATTCCGTCAACCGCGTCCTGCACTGCCTCATTCCTGTTTTCGTCGACCCCTGTGGTCTCAACAAAAAACTGTCCTAAGGTATCCGCGGTGTCGACATTGACAAACGTGAACGAGGTACGGATGGTCGCTTCGTAATCTCCGTCATCCTGCGTTTTAACATTGTAGTAAGATACTGAAGGGATTACGACGATAAAACTGCCGATCAGTCTGTTGAAATCCGCTTCGGTAAACTCAGCTTTTCCTGCCAGAACCTTTTCGGGTATTTCAACATTGCTTTCTTTATACTCTTTAATCTTCTGGATAAATGTGTTTACATCGTTCTGTCCCAGCCTGTAGGTCATCCCGATTACATTAAACCGGCCCAGATTTATGAAAACACTTCGTATCTGTTCATCAATACTGCCGAGAGCCCCGGAAGGGATGTTCCAATCATAATAACTCAGTGCGAAAACAGCGATTTCCTGTTTCTCTGAATATTCCTGTGTAACTGCCGGGGATAATGAAATAACAAACAGCAGAACTATCCCGGCCACTATAAACCGTCTCATAGCTACCTCCATATCAAAACTCTAATACAGAACATTATAGAATTCAAAAAATATAGTCTTACCTTACTCTAAAACAGCGAAGCAGACTATAACCAATCTATCGGTTAAACGTATTTATTATAATATCTTAACATACATCAGGCACAGGCATTATTACTTGGAAAATATTAGTTTTTAGATTGTTCCTCTTCTGTTTCCACCGCCGATTCAGTCTCATCATTGTCATCCGTTTCTAAACGGGCCGCGATTTTATCCCGTTCAATTCGGGCGAGTACATGGGAAACTTTAAGGGGAATCACTCTTCCATCGGGACTGAATACCGTAAGGGCTATCCCTTCAAAGCTGTTATCCATGATCTCTATCTCCGCGGAAATCTCACCGATTTTCACTATCAGAATGTCTTCCAGAACATAGAATTCCATTGCTATGGGAGCGTTTTTTTCCCGGATGAAGGTTTCAGCTTCCGAGTCCGGACGGGCTGCTGTGTTATCAGTGTAAACAAGAAGTACCGGTTCATCCGGCACGCTCTCTTTCTCAAAGGCCGCATCTTCTCCATACACGGCCCGTATTTCGATTCTCCCCGGTTCGGTGTCCTCTCCGTCAGATTCGACGCCGGCTTCAACGAGCAGCTTTTCCGCTTCAAACAGAAAATCCGGGAATACCACGGAACTTCCGGGTTCCAACACAAGATCACTGGTGCTGATCATAACATCCCCGGAAATAGTGAGATCACCCGGGATGAAAATGCCTTCAAAACCTTCGGCGTACCGGAGGCTTGAACCGTATTGAGCTTCCATGGCTTTACTGAAAACTTCATCGTCAGGTGAAGGTCTGGATTGCTCGTCTCGGATATAAACCCCGAATTCATCAATGATTCCTTGTATTCCGCCGTTACCGCCGATTTTCGTATATCCGTCGGTAAGAATGGTTCCACCAATCATGACGAATTCTTCTTGGAGATCGGATTCTTCCGTCTGATCAGGAATGGGTACCGTGACGGGAAAAGACAGTTCGGATATCGAAATCAAAATTCCGTTTAGGAACCACATAACCACAGTGCCGTTTTCCTGAGGCAATACGGAAATGCTTAAAGAAAGCGCTGTTTCGGCGGTCAGAACCGGGTACTCCGAGCTGATGACCTTTTCTTCCACACCGGATTTTATGTACGCCTTTAATCTGCCGTCTTCCTCTGTATAGACACGCAGCCGGAAAGTGCCGTCATCAAGGCCTGTGTCGTATATTGTCCTATCCGATTCTATTTTCTCCAGCATTAATCGGAAATTCAGGGAAAAAGGGCTCAAATAACCGTTCTGAAAGAAGGGAATGCTGAGACCATCAATCAGAAAACCGGATGTACCATCCAGATAATATCCAAACAGCTGCTCCCATAAATCCACCCGGGGGTCCCCAACCGGTTCCGCGTTTTCTTCTTCTGATTCTCCGAATAGACCGGGTTTTATACCGGTGTCCCGGAGATTTCCGCGGAAGTGGAAAAGATTATAATATGAAAATTCCGGAGCCAAATCATGAGGCCCGGGTTCGGTGTCTTTTGAAACATAAATTTCTGCTGTCTGGGCAACCTCGGAAATAAACGGAAAGCTTTTCTCTTCCGGAGGACCGACAGGGAAAACCTCAAGCTGTACTGAATAAATGCCTTCATTCACTGGGGCAGTGAGGATGTGTTTATCGTATCCCTGCGAGTAATATCCTTCCGCCTGTATGATGTTTCCAAACTTCCAGCGCAGATACGGATCCTGATTTTCACGTACCGACAAATGTGCTTGAATCAATCCTTCAGAACCGGGATAAAATACCGGGGGATAAGCCGAAAGCGAGAGCAGTTCCGGGGGATTTTCAAAATTGAAAAAATAAAACTGATTTGTGGAGAGCAGCTCTTCTTCATTGTACAGGAGAAACGTAACGGTATATACGCCTTCGGAAATTCCTTCAATATCCAGGAGAAGACCGGGCTGTTCGGGAATTTCAGAGTCCTGGAGCACCAATTCTCTAAGCCGGTTGCCCGCGGTATCGGAAATGTAAATTTCCATTTTTGCGAGATACTGTTCTCCTCCCTTTGAACCGGACGTATCGGTGACGAAAAACGGAATTCCATCTTCCGGACTGATGATTTGACCGTCCTGTATCGTATTTAATATTATTTCGTGATCAACTTCAATCTCGGGCATAAGAAGGGTGTTATCGGTACACGATATGATGCCGAAAAGGAGGATAATAATCGATGCTGAAAATCTTTTCATTTTAAGAAATTCCATTCTGCCTCTAAAGACAAAGTATAACACACTAACCGGACAACTGCTCAATATTAGGTAAAAATTTTTATATAATATACAGTTGATACTTTTATAAAGCAATTATACCGTTGCCAAAAAAGGAATAATTGTTTACATACAATTGAACTAGCTTTCCGGGAGGATTCATGCGGGCTACAAAGGCAGTAATCCGGCTCGATTTTTTCAAAGCGAATATACATAAAATACGGTCCTACATTGGTCCTGAACCCCGGTTGTGCCTGGCAGTAAAAGCTGATGCGTACGGTCATGGTATTATTGAAGTAGGAAAAGCCGCGTCAGACGCAGGGATCGAATATCTCGCAGTGGCGACCGCCGATGAGGGTTTTTATCTCAGAGAATCCGGCATCAAGGTGCCCCTCCTTCTGTACAGCCTGCCTGTACCCGAAGAATTTGAAGCAGTTGCCGCTTCAGGGATAACACCCATGGCGGCGGATCTGCCGTTTCTCCGGGAATATAACCGTATCGGGAAGAAACTTGATACGGTTCTGCCGGTACATTTAAAGGTTGATACAGGAATGGGCCGCATCGGATGTTTTCCTCGGGACGCGGTCAAAATAATAAGTGCGGTAACCGAGATGGAACACCTCGCTCTGGAGGGGATATCAACCCATTTCCCAACGGCAGATCTTCCGGATGATGAGTTTACCCATAATCAAATCAGTATTTTTTCCGGCATAATAAAACAAACCGGATTCGAAGGAATAAGCCACGCGGCGAATTCCGGCGGGGTCTTGTACTATCCCGGTTCATACTTCGGCATGGTCCGACCCGGACTGCTCGCATACGGATATTATCCCGACAGCAGGGCGCCCCGTCCTATCGATGTAACGCCGGTGATGCAGCTGGAATCCCGGGTCGTTTTCCTGAAAAAAGTACCGAAAGGCACACCCATTTCCTATGGACGGACATACATCACCCCTCGGGAGACCGTTATCGCCACGATACCGGCGGGGTACGGTGACGGCTACCCCCGGATTTTGTCAAACCGGAGTGAAATACAGATTAACGGCAGGCGGTATCCGGTGGCGGGAAGAATTTGTATGGATCAGTTCATGGCTGATCTCGGGCCGTCCCCGGATGTTTCGCTTTATGATAAAGCCGTACTCTTCGGCTATACGGATGACGCGCCGGACGCTCAGGAGGTTGCAGCGTGGGCGGAGACCATACCGTACGAAATTACCTGCGGCATAAGCAAAAGGGTGCCCCGGGTTTACTTCGGCGGCTGAACAGGAAAGGTATCATCGGGCATTACTCTATTCGCCCCATTCGCGCCCCACAGTTCAATGAGATTCACCACAGTCTGAACCGCCCGTTCCATAGCCGGCAGGGCTACCCATTCGGTGACGCTGTGAAAGTTATGTCCGCCGGCAAAGAGATTCGGGGCGGGGATTCCGTTTTCAGCCAGTCTGGCGCCGTCTGTGCCTCCCCGGATGCTGCGCAAATCGGGTTCTAATCCGGTTCGCTTAATCGCTTCGGTCAGCCTCAACAGAACCTCGGGAAATCTATCCATTGCTTTTCTCATATTCAGGTACTGTTTTTGAGTCTGTACCTGCACCTTACCGCCCGGATATAGAGATTCCACAGCCCGTGCTGCCTGGTCCAGGACCGCAATCCGCCTCTCCATCCCTTCTCCGGAAAAATCCCGAATAAGAACTTCCACCTCTGCACTCCCTAAACCGCCTTTGATCTCCATGGGACAGAAAAATCCGTATCGGCCATCTGTTGCTTCCGGGCTTTCGGAACGGGGGAGCATCCGGACAAATTCCGCCGCCATAGTGACGGCGTTCACCAATTCTCCCCGCGCGACGCCGAGGTGAATAACCTGTCCGGTGAACGTAATCTTGGATTTATACGCGTTAAAACATTCCGCCTCAACCGTTCCTTCGGCACCTCCATCCAGGGTATAACAGCATACCGACCGGAACCGGTCATAAGGAAAACTATTCATGCCCGTTCCGATCTCCTCGTCCGGCGTGAATATTAGCTCCACGGGAACCGCGCTGCTCCCGCCGTGCTTCATGATATGTTCGGCCGCCGTCATAATTTCAGCCGCCCCGGCTTTATCATCAGCGCCGAGTAAAGTTGTCCCGTCACTTGTTATGATAGTTGATCCGGCATACCGGGATAAGCTTGAATCCTTTACAGGATCAATTACGGTTCCTCCGTTCAGTGATATGGGACCGCCGTCATAATTATTATGCACCTGGGGGTCCACATTTTCTCCGGACACATCTGCGGAAGTATCCAAGTGAGCCATAAATCCTATGGAGGCTTTATCTTTTCCGCTCTCTGGAGCGGGAATTCTTGCAATAAGAAAGCCGTTCTCATCCAAGTCTATTTCCCGAACGCCCATGCTCTGCAGCTCTTCTTTTATGATACCTGCCAATTCCAACTGCCCCGGTGAAGACGGTATATTCCGGCTGTTTTTATCGGATGTAGTGTTGATCCGGGTGTACCGGAGAAACCTTTCAAGGAGTGAGTTCCTTAATGATTTATCAAATTCCATATTTACTTCCCTTCGTTGTAAATTCTTATTTTTTTGAAGTTCCTTCCTCGATAAAGAAACGAAAAACCGTATCTCCGGCAACAATCCTGTCTCCGTAGAAGAGCGGAGAAGGTTTTTTGACCTTCTTCTTATTGAGATATGTGGAATTCGTTGAATCGAGATCATTCAGAACGAATCCGTCCCCTTTCGGTGACACGGAAAAATGGCTCTTGCTCATTAAAGGGTCATTAATAGTGAAACTGCATGATCGGTCCCTGCCCGCGGTAACCGGTGAGTCACATATGATAGCTGTTCTGCCGAATCCTTCTCCGGACAGAATCAGCAAGAGTCCTTTTTTCTTTAGCTCAAGGGTACTTTTGAATTTCGGTTCTTCTTCCTGAATAATAGTATCGCTGCCGCCCATCACCCGCTCCTCTAAAGTTTATCCTTTGTATTAAAGTATATAATACGGCGCAGGTATTTTAAAGCACAGTAATTCCTACATATATGTATGTAACCCCAGGTACAAGGTACATAAATGTATGTTTTCTGGACAAGGTCCTTCCAAAAGGAAGCATTTTACATCACCCTGTTTCTCTTTACCATAATAATTCTTTACAACACAAAAAAATAATAGCCTTAATTTTTTACCAAGATTCCTGATGTACTACTATCAAGTTGGCATATATTTTGATATATATAGAAAATATAATCTGAACCCATTTACCGAAAGAGGAGTTAGAATGAGTACCGAAAAAACCCCAAAGGAAATAATGTCCCTTATGGGAAGAGAAAATGTGGAAGTTGTGGACCTCCGCTTTATGGATTTTCCCGGCCTATGGCAGCATTTTTCCATACCCGCCGGAGAACTGACAGAAGATGTTTTTGAAGAAGGTCTTGGATTTGACGGGTCGAGTATCCGCGGCTGGCAAGCCATCAACGAATCGGACATGCTTGTGAAGCCTGTCCCCGAAAGCGCTTTTATCGATCCGTTCACCCAGCACAAGACCCTGGTGATGACCTGTAATATCTGTGATCCGGTTACCGGCGCCGATTATTCACGGGACCCCCGGAATATCGCGCGGAAAGCGGAAGCCTACGTAAAGTCTTCAGGACTGGCTGATACCGCCTATTTTGGTCCGGAAGCGGAATTCTTTATTTTTGATGATATCCGTTTTGATCAGCGCGAAAATGAAGGATATTACTTTATCGATTCCATTGAAGGCCGCTGGAATACGGGTCGGGAAGAACTTCCCAACCTGGGCTACAAACCCCGTTACAAAGAAGGATATTTTCCGGTAGCGCCTACCGACAGTATGCAGGACATTCGGAGCGAAATGATGATAATCCTGGAAAAAATCGGGGTGCCTATCGAATGTCAGCACCACGAGGTTGCCACGGGCGGTCAGGCGGAAATCGATATGAGATTCCAGCCGCTTCTGCTGATGGCCGACAATCTCCTGAAATACAAGTACATCATTAAAAATACCGCCAAAAAGCACGGAAAAACCGTTACCTTCATGCCAAAACCGATATTCAACGACAACGGAAGCGGTATGCACGTTCATATGTCATTCTGGAAAGATAATAAAAACCTGTTTGCCGGTGACGGGTACGCTGGTTTGTCCGAGACTGCTTTGTTCGCAATCGGCGGACTGCTGAAACACGCTCCGGCTGTTCTTGCCTTCACCAATCCGACTACCAACAGCTACAAACGGCTGGTACCCGGATTCGAGGCGCCGGTCAATCTTGCATATTCCAGCCGGAACAGAAGCGCGTCTGTCCGTATCCCCATGTATTTTACTTCGGAAAAAGCGAAACGCCTTGAATTCCGGTGCCCCGACCCAAGCTGTAACCCGTATCTTGCTTTCTCCGCTATGCTCATGGCCGCCGCGGACGGAATACAGAACAAGATCCATCCGGGAGATCCAATGGATAAGGACATTTACGACCTTCCGCCCCAGGAATTGGCCAAAATTCCCCACACTCCAGGATCGCTCCGGGCCGCGCTTGAATCATTGGGTCAGGACCACGCGTTCCTGCTGAAAGGCGATGTGTTCACCGAAGATGTTATCGAAACCTGGATTGAATACAAGATGAAAAATGAAGTGATGGCAATGGAGCTCCGGCCCCATCCATGGGAATTTTCTCTCTATTACGATATCTAATTGCAGATTGGTAAAGATATGCCGTCCGGTTGCCGGACGGCTTTTTTTTCACAGGACTCCTGACATCTGTACTTCCTTGTATTATCATTTAATACTGGAGGACACACATGAAAAAATTAATACTGCTGGGAATAATTGCTTTTCTTACGATTTTACCCGCTGCTGCACAGTCCACCATGAATTTTGACACGATGCAGCAGGAATTTCAGAGTTTTGCCGATTCGGTAGCGGAAGCGCTTCCCCTGAATGCTTCTATCGGGCACCAATGGTCCGACGCGTATATCGGGCAGCTCTTCTCGTTTCCGCCCCATTTAGGGATCGGCGCGACTTTCGGTTTTACAACCATACCGCTGAGCTCGGTCACAAACGTATTTTCCGGGTTAGGCGTAGCGGTACCGTCGGAGCTGGAAGACTTGACGAAATACGGGGGAATTCCCCTTCCGGGCTACAGCATTGACGCGAGAATCGGGGGAATCGGAATACCTTCGGACATCGGAGTAAAATTCGGAGTTCTGCATAAGGACGGCATCTTATCCCTTCCCTTTGACCTGGAGTACAATCATTTTGGTGTTGATTTCCGGTTCGCCCTTCTTAAGGGTAACATCATCCTGCCAAAACTTTCCGTAGGCGCCGGATACAACTATGTCTTTGGTGCAATGAATTTCGCTGCCGGCCTGGGAACCACGGAAATTACCAGTTTTACCGCTCCCGACGGCACAACATACGATCTTTCGCTCACCGATCCGAATCTTAGATTCGAATGGGAATCATCAGTCATTGATCTAAAGGCTCAGATCAGCAAGAAGATCCTGTTTATAACCCCGTATGCCGGAGTAGGCGCATCGGTAGGGCTTTCAACAGCCGGAGGCGGATTACATTCCGAGCTTCTTTTAAACGGTGACCCCATCACGGAAGAAGAAATTGCTCAGATAGAGGCCGCCTTCGAGGACGCGGGACAAGATCCTCCCGATCTCTCCTCGTTAGGATTAATTGTTGACAGCGGTGTAAACGGCTGGACCTTCCGGGTTTTCGGCGGATTTTCTCTAAATATCCTCATCGCCAAGCTTGATGTAGGCGCGGTATACGATTTTATCGGAGGATACTGGGGCGGATCAATCGGAGCACGGATTCAGTTATAGACCCTCTCAAACCAGCAATTCCCGGTCGACACCTTGTGCGATTTAGAAGCGGCCATAATTACACATAATATATAAATTTAGATCGGGTTGACCGGGAATTGCTGCTCTTAAACCGAATTGATCAGTCTTTTACTTTGTATCTGCTCCTGATAATGGTGTAGAGTGCGGTAAGGGCGGGATGACCGGCGGATCCGATCATTCCGTCCTGAAGCATATCATTCCTCTCGCGCTTAAACCACCGGTAGAGTCTTCCCGCCCCGTCCTTAGGATCGTCCGCGGCCCAGCACAGCTTCGCTATCTGCCTCATCTCCTGCCGGTTAAAGAAAACACGCTGCTGATTCACCACGATAATAAAAGACCCGTCCTTTTCTTCAATATCAACAGCCCCGGGATCAGGTTTTTGGTTAACCGTCTTCCTAGGTGAAGGGCCTGAAGCGCCTGTTTTCTTCAGGGTTTTATTGAGCCGGTCAATCTCACGGTTGTGAATTATAACCGCGGACTGTCTAATAAGAGTACGGAGCCCGTCTTCATCATCAATCCGGCCGATCAATTCGAACAGTTCCTTACGAAGGACTTCTACACCTTCGTCCTTTTTTTCTTTTTTCGCCATTCGGAACCTCCAACGCTATTTAAAAAGCCCGGACAGAAGATCTTCTCCCATGTCTCCCGGGTTTTTTATTTTCTGCAGCTCATCCACAAGCTCTTTGAGTTCCAGAATCACCTCCAGCAGAAGGAGCCGTACCAGCAGCTCATTAACCGGATCGGTATTTACGGCAATTTTGCCGTCCTTCTGATCCAAAGATATCAGTACTTCGTCTTTTCTGATGTGATACAGATGCTGATTGAAATCCACCCGCTGGGTATAAAATTCCTCATCTCGGAAAGCCCTTAAAATCCTTGTCCTGAGGAAATCCGCGGTCTGGGGTGATTGAAGATCCAAGGAAATATGAATTGGGGTCTTCGCCGCCCCTTTTGCTTTGAGTTTTGACCGGTATCCCGATCCGCCCTTAAATGTGGACACAAGAAGAGGCGGAGCGAGGATACTTGCCGCAAGCATAGTTATAACCGCCACGCCGAACAGTTCCGGACCAATTACCCCCGCGGTAAGACCGATCCCGGCAACAATCAGGGTTACCTCTCCCCGGGGAAGCATTCCGGCCCCGATCCTGACGGCGCCCTTCAGGTTGAATCCTGCCGCTAAAGCCGGTAATCCGCAGCCGAGCATCTTCGCTGCAACAGCAATGGCGGTAAAAATCAGACCGAACAAAAAGATATCGGTCATGGCGCTGAAGTTAACCATCATTCCCATCACCGCGAAGAATATTGGAACAAAGAATTGATACGCACCTTGAAGGTACTCCCGGATCTCATGAGCCACATCGGTCTGGGAAAGGGAAAGCCCGGTTACGTAAGCTCCGATGATCATTGCCAGACCGGCCATCTCGGAAAGTCCCGCGAAGAACAGTGCCAATCCAAAGGCGGTGGAAGCAATTATCTCCATCGAGTGAAGCCGCTTGAGTCCTTTTGTCAGAAGGGGCGCGATAAGAATTCCTACAATTGTGAACCCGATCCAGAATCCGAAAGCTTTTAGGGCAATAAGGCCTATTTCTCCCCATTCAATACCGGTACCGGCAGCACCGGCTCTGGCAATACCCACAACCACCGCCAGAAGGATAATACCCGCCACGTCATCCAAAACCGCCGCGGCCAATATGGTTACCCCTTCCGGAGAAGACATCTTCCGTTTTTCGGAAAGAATCCGGGCCGTTATACCCACCGATGTCGCGGTAGACAAGGTTCCCAGAAAAAGAGCTGCCGGATCCATGAAACTGTCCACTCCGGGAAGAAAGAGTACCGCGGCAAAATCTCCCAGGGCAAACGAAACAATTACCCCGCCTAGACCCACCAGAGAAGCGACGCCGGAGAACCGCAGAAAAGTAGGCAGATCCGTCTCAAGCCCCGCGATAAACAGGAGGAAGATGGAAGCAACCACGGAAAAAGCATAAATTTCCGGCGTGACCGGCAGGGTTCCTTCAATAAGCGGAAACAGGGGCTGGTCGAGAACAGGCAGACGGATGCTTCCCAAGGCAAACGGCCCGATCACCATCCCGGCGACCAGTTCGCCAAGCACCCGGGGCTGTTTCAGGTACTTCTGGAAAATAAAACCGAATATCCGTGTTGCAATAATGATAGCTGCAAGCTGGAGAACGAGAATTGTCATTTCATGAGTCATCGCTATCTCTCTTCAAATAAGACCGGTTCTACCGGGTTAAAATTGATAACATTTCTTCAGGCGCATCCGCTTCAATCAGTCTTTTTCTGATATTTTCATCGTTCAGAATTCTGCTAATCTGCGCGAGGAACTGAATATGAGGCCCGGACCTGTTAAGGGGCGAAAGAGTCATGATGAAAATCCGGCACGGCTGGGAATCCAGAGATTCGAACTCCACAGGTTCTTTGGTCAATCCCACACACGCGACAAGCTCCGAAACAGCATCGGTTTTACCATGGGGTATGGCAATACCGTGTTTCATCCCGGTGGACATTTTTGCTTCCCGTTCAAGGACAGCGGTAAGGGCCTTTTGTTTGTCCCGTACCTTTCCCGAAGCGGATATAAGGTCTATCAGTGATTTGATTACTTCATCTTTTGTTGTTCCCGGCAAATCATTGGCAACGGTACTCCGGGAAAGTACTTTTCTGAGATTCATTGCATTACCATAGGGATGGAATCAAACCTTGTCAAGAACTGAACATTGTGGGATAGTTTTCCGTGTATAGACAGGAGGAATCGAATGATAAAGAGACGGCAGGATATGAAATCTGAAGAAAGAAAAAATATGCGCGGCGGATCCGGAACAATCGGTATTGTTCATCTCGCTGATAAAGAACAGATACACCACGGACGGCTCCTCGCGGAAATAACAATCCCCCCCGGCGGCAGTATCGGCGAACATGAACATAAAGACGAAACTGAGTACTACATCATCCTGGAAGGGGAAGGTTTTGTTAACGAAGGCGAAGGTGAGATTTCCGTCTCGGCCGGCGATGTAGTCATTACGGGAAACGGGGCCGTTCACAGCATCAGGAATTCCGGAGAATGCCCCATACGGATGATCGCCCTGATAATCACCGGTACCGGATAAAAACACCGCAATTCCCGGTGATGACAGCAAATCCCGGTCAACTCCTTTTGTGATTAAGAAAAGGCCATAATTTCATA
>CAYLLE010000008.1:0-30470 GCA_964384485.1 uncultured Spirochaetales bacterium
CAACCGGACGCGGCGCTGGATAAAGAATCACCAAGGCCGAAGGTTATAACAGGGCCCGCTGCGTGCCATAGAAAAAGGGGAATATCAAACTTTACCATAGTGGCCGTGACCAGTCTGTTAAGACCATGGAGAAGTTGCACCAATGTGCTGTTCCAGGTTCCGGCTAAAACGGATATTACTATCCATTTGAGGAGGTATAGGTAGGAGTGACGTGTCTCTCGGCGGAGAACCATATTAATTTTTCGGCAGGTAGACAGCTTATTATGAGGAGCGCATTTTTATATTATTATCTTATCAAGGAGGATTTTATGTTAGAGCTGATAAAGATTACGGCCGAATGGGCGACGGCAATTGTAGAAGGAATCGGCATAGGTATCATTTCCGCGACAGCCTTGTTTGCAGTTTTATATTCTCTCGTAAGAATATTCCAGAGGGAAGATATTGATACAACCTTCCGCAAAATCCGGCGCCGTCTTGGCCGGGGGATCCTGCTGGGACTGGAATTTCTTGTCGCAGCTGATATAATCCACACCGTAGCTGTTGAACTCACCTTGAAAAGCGTCGCAATTCTGGTGATTATAGTAATAATTAGAACATTCCTGAGTTTTGCCCTGGAGGTTGAACTAAACGGAAGATGGCCGTGGAAAGCGGATAAGGCAGAAAGAACAACTGAAGGAGCGGCAGATGCCCGATATTGAGAGAATCCATGTTGAAAAACTGCGGAACTTTATCAAAGCGGTTTTCCGGAAACTCGGAGTTCCGGAAGAAGACGCCGATATCTGTTCCCGGGTTCTGATTCAGTCAGACCTGCACGGTATCGAATCTCACGGAATAGGCCGTCTGAAAATGTACTACGACCGTATCAAGGCCGGTATTCAGAATCCGGTTACCGAAATCGAAAAATTTTCCGACCGGGCCGCCGCCGCGGTTTGGGACGGAAATCACGGTATGGGGCATGTTATCGGACACCGGGCCATGGAGACCGCCATGGAGAAAGCCCGGCAGTACGGGATCGGTACTGTGGCGGTAAGGAATTCAACCCACTTCGGCATCTGCGGATACTACGCGAAAATGGCGGCCCGGGAGGATATGATCGGGCTTGTTTTCACGAATGCCCGTCCTTCCATCGCTCCCACCCTCGGAGTTGACCCCATGCTGGGAACCAATCCGGTATGTTTCGGAGCGCCCACAAATCTTCCATTTCCTTTTTTATACGACGCGGCCGCATCAATTACTCAGCGGGGGAAAATAGAAGTACTCGACCGGGAGGGGAAGGACACGCCGGCGGGATGGGCAATCGACGGGGAGGGCAAGCCGTATACCGACACCCCCGGACTGCTTCGGGACCTGGTGTCAAAAAAAGCCGCATTGCTTCCGTTAGGCGGTTCGGAGGAGCTTCTCGGGGGCCATAAAGGATACGGACTCGCCGTGATGGTCGAGATTTTGAGCGCCGCCCTGCAGGGAGGTTCCTTTCTTCACGGATTAAGCGGATGGGAAGGAGAGAAGCGGGTACCGTACCGGCTGGGTCATTTCTTTCTGTCCATGAACATTAGTCATTATACCGATCCGGAATCATTTAAAGAAATTACAACCAGGATCTGTACTGATCTCCAGAAATCGAGAGAAGCTCCCGGAAACAGCCGGATATATGTGGCCGGAGAGAAGGAATATGAAAACGAAAAAGAAATCAGATCGCGGGGAGTTCCGGTAAATGAAGAGCTTAAAAAAAATATTATTATCATGCAGAATGAACTGAATTTGCGTCAGGATGAATCCCTGTTCTAAAAAACCCTGCCGGAGGCTGATGTGAGTATTATATCATTAAAAGAAAATTTCGATGAGGTAAAGGAACATTTTAATGCCTGGTGGAACCATACCGGACTGGTGGCGGCGCCGTGGGGAGGACTGCCGAAAAACGGCCCCCGGGCTGAATATGCGCGGCCCGATCCGGAAACCTGGTATACCGATTATAACCTCCGTGCCCGGGCGGTTGACCGGCAGATGGAGCAGTTTTATCCCCTGGATTCCCTTCCCATTGCCGACACCAACATGGGTCCGGGTTCCCTGGCAACGTTCATCGGTTCAGAACCGGGCTTCAGTCAGGAAACCGTGTGGTTTTATCCGTCCATCCATAACATCGAAAATCCGGAAGAGCTGCCCCCGTTTGAGTTTGATCCTGAAAATAAATGGTGGAATCTTACCCGTAATCTGCTCTCTGAAATCGCGGAAGCCGGCGCGGGCCGCTACATTACCGGCTGTCCCGATCTGGTGGAGAACATCGACGTTTTAGGTTCCCTCCGGGACAATCAGATACTGATGATGGATATGATGGAACGTCCGGAGTGGGTGAGCCGGAAGGTCTTTGAAATCAACAGGGTGTGGTTTGAAGCATACAACCGGATATACGATATCATCAAACTGCCCGACGGTTCTTCCGCGTTTTCCGCGTTTCACCTGTGGGGACCGGGTAAAACTGCCAAAGTACAGTGCGACGCCAGCGCCATGTTTTCTCCGGAGATGTTCAGACAGTTTGTTGTCCCCGCTTTGACCGAACAGTGTGAATGGCTGGATTATTCGTTGTATCATCTGGATGGAACCCAGTGCATCTGTCATTTGGATGCCCTCCTCGAAATTGATGCTCTGGATGCCGTTGAATGGACCCCCCAGGCAGGTATTGAAGGGGGAGCTGATCCGCGGTGGTACGGTATGTATAAAAAGATTCTGGGAGCCGGAAAATCGGTACAGATCATCGGGGTTGATACAGGGAGCATACAGCGTGTGCTTGATGCGGTTGGTCCGGAAGGTGTATATCTGTCCCTGGTGATCACCGGTTATGAAGACGCTGAAACCGCGGCCCGGATAATCGAGTCCTACCGGGGTTGAACGGAAACAGGAAGACAAGTTTTCATGAAATGCTTGAGAAGATATGACCGATCCGAAACATCCGAAACTCATCCGTTCGTTTGAAGATTTCGCGGACGCGCTTGAAACCGGGAGATATGAGTTCTATTCCCGGAATCAGGAGGAGGAATGGGGCTGCCGGTTCGATCACCCTCATTATGTAATGTGGAGCAGGAATTATCCAGAAAACCGGTATTCCGAAGATACTCTTTCCCGGAATGAGCTGTTCCAGTTGTTCGTGAATTATAAATTAGCGACTCTGAAACAAAGATTAAGAAAAAAAGACGGGAATCCCGGTGAACCTTGATTCTCCGGGATTCCGTGCGCATTTATCCTTTGAGCAGATTTACCGTTTCTTCCACAATCCGCTTTCCGGCATCAGGACCGAATAGACTGTTTGAGGCTTCATACCCCCCTTCCTCGGCGGCTTCTTCCGTTACGATGTATCCATGGAGCTCACCGTTGGAAAGAGAAACGGGGTAACTTCGGGATACCTGTTTTTTCAAGTCAAGCTGATATTCGATGAATATTTCACAGGGCCATCCCACAATGTAATGACCGCCGATGCCTATTGCCGTAATCTCCGCCGGCAGACTGCTGGAGTAGGATTCTTCAAGTTTCCCCTGTTGATCGGCCCGGGCAAGGGTGACAATCTCCTCAGCGCCGAACCAGTCACATTCCGCGGTCCGGACTTCCTGAGACGGGGCTCCGTTTTTCCGAAGATTTTCCAGCCTGTTAATAGCACCGCGCAGTCTCTCTTCAGCTTCCTCAAGAGGCGGAAATTGCTTCCGGGGCAGATCGACTTCTGCGGAGCGCACATCCAGGACCGGCTGCTCCAGCGGTTTCGCTTCACCGGCAGCTTTTTCCACAGCCTTGCCCAGAATCTGTCCCAGCCGCTCCGCTTCTTCAAAGGTGTTTGACTTCGTAACATGTCTGGGGCTCTGATTTCCGGACGCTCCCATCAAGTGCAGCACCGGGACGGAAGGAGAAAAAACCTTCTCCTGCAGATATTTCCTGCTCATGCCGGGGAAGTCCGCCGAAACCAGTTTTGAGTCTTCGTGAAGTACGGTAGGGTGCATTGAGCAAACCAGCATGCAGGCCAGTGCCTTTCCGTCATTATCTCTGAATACAAGTACCGGAACAGAAAGATCGGCAGGTCCCGCGGGGTCTCTCCTGTTCGTTCCGATACCTTCACCGTTTCCCTCGGCAAATTCCGCGGAAGCTTCCCGCGGTTCCTGAGCCGCTGAGATTCCGGCTTCAATAACCTGACGGGACATGAAATCCAGGTACTCCTGGTCCGGCGGCGGTACAACCGGATCGTTTTCATTGGCTATATGCTGGGTTGTCCGCGGTCCTGAATGAGTATGTGTCGCCGAAAGGATGATGTGATTCCGGGGTATTCCGGTCTTCTCGGATATTCCCGATTTTATCTTCTGTGCCAGAGGCTTATCAAAACCGGCAATATCGTTCGCAAGTATCAGCGCCCGGGTAGTGCCGTCTTCCAGATACAAAGCAGTGCTGTAAAGGGGATCGTGAACCCCGGTGCTGTACCGCTCCACATGGGGATATCCGTAGAGGAATATGCTTTTTTTGGGAGTAATATCGGCTACTCCCGTTCCGATTTTTAAAGTGCTCATGGTATCTCTCCTTCGGTTTTTCTTCATTGACTTATAACCTAACCCATAGTAAGGTGATTGCATGCAAAATGCAATATGCTTTTCGTCGGATATCCAATGAGTACACCGGTTAGACATCCGAATCTGAACGAAGTGGTCCGGGAAGCGATCGAAGAACAGATCCTTTCCGGCGAACTCGCGCCGGGGGGAAAAGTCGCCGAAGCGGAATTGGCGGGAATCCTCGAAGTAAGCCGGACGCCGGTAAAACTGGCACTTGTAGAGCTCTCCCAGGAGGGGATCATTGATGTCATCCCCAGGCGGGGGGCTTATGTAAAAATATTTTCCAAGGATGATATGGTGAAGATCCAGCAGGTCCGGGCGGCCCTGGAGGGGCTGGCTGTAAAATTAGCCGCGGTTCACTTCGGACTCGAAAATTACCGGATGCTGAAGAATGTCATTGATGAATACCAGCGTCTGGGTAAGGCGGCGGAGCAGGAGACGGATGATACCCGCCGCCGGGATATAGAAACAAGAATGAAGCGGCTGGATTTAGATTTTCATAACCGGATTCTTGATCTCAGCGGAAATGAATATCTGGTAAGCGTGGCCCGCAGGAAGAACCTTCAGTTTCAATGTTTCATCAATAAAGCGTGGGGCGACAAGCGGGAAAACAGAATGAGGGTAACCCGGGAACACAAGGAGATTCTTCAATCCCTTAAACATAATGATCCGGCTTCCGCGGAACGTCTGCTGAAGGAGCACATCACCGGGCACTAGACCGGTGACGGATCAAAAAATGAGACACCTTAAAGTAAGAAAGAGGTAAGGAGGAACAGTGTTTGCATTAGATGGAAAAACAGTGGTTATGGCAGGAGGCGCGGGATACTTGGCCCTTCCGGCATCCAGAGGTTTTCTTGAACAGGGCGCGAAGGTTATGATCGGGGACTTCAACCGGGAAAAACTCGATAATGCGTTAGCGACCCTGGGAAAGGATTATCCGCCGGATAGACTGGACGGAATTTATTTTGATGCCGGTGATGAAGAATCCAGCGTCAGCCTTGTCCGGCACGCGGTAAAAAAATTCGGCCGTCTGGATGTGCTGGTCAACGGAACCATGGGATCGGTGGGTAAACCCCTGGAAGAGATAAACGCGGATGAGTTCGACCGGGCAAACCGGCTGAACATGACTGCCCCGTTCTATCTGGCCCGGGCCGCTTCCGAAGAGATGAAGGACGGGGGGAGCATCATCATGATTTCTTCCATGTACGGTCTTATCGCTCCGAATCCGGCAAACTATTACCCCTACGGCCTGTCGCCGAATCCGGTTGAGTACGGCGTGGGGAAAGCCGGGATGTGCCAGCTTGTCCGGTATTTAGCCTCCTATTGGGGAAGCAGAAATATCCGGGTAAACGCGGTGGCTCCGGGAGCGTTTCCCTGGAAAGGTTCCCACGCGGAAAATCCCGGGTTCGTGGAAGAATTGGGGAAAAAAAGCATGCTCGGCCGGATTGGAAAGCGTGAGGAGATAGCCGGAGCGCTGATATTTTTGGCAACCGATGAAGCGGCTTTTATTACCGGACAGATTCTGAGCGTGGACGGCGGAATTACCGCCTGGTAAATCAGGATAACAACAATTTTGGCAACAGTGCCTAAGGAGTAAAAAAATGGCAAAACCATTAATTGAAAAAAAACAGATAAACATCGCGATACTGGGAATGACACCGGGAAACGGACATCCTTATTCCTGGAGCGCCATGTTCAACGGATACGACAAAGAGTGTATGGCGAATGAATGCCCCTACGCGGGTATACCTGACTACCTGAACAAACAGCCCCCGGAGACACTGACGATTCCGGATGCCAACATCACCCATATATGCTGTACCGGGGAGGGAGATTTTACCGCGGATCATGTGGCGAAATGTTCCCTTATTCCCAATGTGGTGGACAAGCCGGAAGATGTAATCGGAAAGGTGGACGCTGTTATCGTGGCAACCGATATCGGTTCGGAACATGTCGAACGGTGCCGTCCCTTTGTGGAAGCCGGACTCCCCCTTTTCGTGGATAAACCCATGGTGGATAATCCGGAAGATCTGGCGGTATTTAATCAGTGGATGGCGGAAGGAAAACCGATCCTCAGTTCCTCTTCCATGCGGTATACCAAGGAGTTTATGCCCTACCGGGTATCTACCCACAATCTAGGACAACTCAGATACGTTACCATAACCACGGCGAAGTGGTGGGAGACCTACGGAATCCACGCGCTGGAGGGGATATTTCCCATTATGGGTCCCGGATTTGAAACCTGCCGGAACACCGGCACGAAGGAACGGAATATCGTCCACTTTACCCATAAGTCGGGAGCCGACGCGGTGGTGGTAGCTTCAAAGGATATGACCGGGGGTTTCGGACTCCTTACCCTGGCGGGGACAAAGGGATGCGCTCAGCTCAAAGCGATGGACTCATTTTTTTCATTCAAATCCCAGCTTGAAGCATTTGTACAATACCTCCGGACCGGCGAACGCCCTTTCCCGTATGCGGAAACGGAAGAGCTGATGCGGATGGTGATTGCCGGAATCCAGAGCCGGGAAGCCGGCGGAAAAGAGATCCGGCTTAAAGATATTTTATAGGAGAGTGGGGATATGAATTTTAATATGAGGCCCAGCCGGGTCCTGCGGAAACTCCGGGCCGGAGAAACGGCTAAAGTGATGAAGATTAACAGCTCCGATACCCGGGTCATTGAAATAGCGGCCCGGTACGGATTTGACTGTCTGTGGATCGGTATGGAACACATCGGAAACGACTGGTCCGTAATAGAGCACCAGATCCTGGCTGCTAAAGCATACGATGTAGATATTCTCTGCCGGGTTTCCCGGGGAGGGTACAGTGATTACGTGAGACCCCTGGAACTGGACGCGTCCGGAATAATGGTACCCCACGTGATGAACGCCGACGACGCCCGGAATGTGGTCAGCATGACCAAGTTCCCGCCGGTCGGCCGGCGGGCTGTGGACGGAGGTAATGCCGACGGCGGCTACTGCAACGTGAATTTTCTCGAGTACCTGGAAAAGGCGAACTCGGAACGGTTTGTCATTTTGCAGATAGAAGACC
Organism: uncultured Spirochaetales bacterium; assembly: GCA_964384485.1. Lineage (GTDB taxonomy): Bacteria > Spirochaetota > Spirochaetia > CAYLLE01 > CAYLLE01 > CAYLLE01. The sequence continues at coordinate 7,626 of CAYLLE010000008.1, forward strand.
CAGAAGCTGTTGAAGTTCTGGACGAAATCGCCGCGGTGCCGGGATACGACATGCTCCTGTTCGGTGCCGGAGATTACAGTGTGGCCATAGGCGCTCCCGGGCAAATGGATCATCCGGAGGTAAAGGAAGTAAGAAAGAAGGTGGCCCGGGCGGCCCGGCAGAACGGCAAATTCGCCGGAGTAATATCAGGAGCCGCGACACTGCAGGAATATACCGATATGGGATATTCCTTCTTCAGTCTGGGCGCGGATGTTGTGGGCCTGAGCCGCTATTTTCAGGAAGTGGCCGCAGGCTGCGGAATTACTACATCCAACGAACCGGTTTCACAGTACGGTTCGGAGAGCACGGGAGGAAAATGATGCACGTAATGAAGATGCTTTCTCTGGAGGGAAAAACCGCAATCCTTACAGGCGGGGCTGGAAAATACGGCAGGCAAATCGTCGCCGCCTTGGCTGAAGCGGGAGCGGATACCTATATTGCTTCCCGGAACGTGGATGCCCTGGAGAAGGTGGCTGCCGAACACCGGAGCCGGGGAGAGAAGGTAACCGCGCTGAAACTCGATTTAGGTGATGAAGCATCGGTTATAGCGCTGCGGGACGAAGTCGTAAAACGGTCCGGCCGTATCGATATCCTGGTAAATAACGCCGTCGCCCGGGTAACCAAAGGATGGGATGACGATCTCGGGAATTACGATGAGAGCTGGCACATCAACGCTACCGGTCTTCATTCCATCACCCGGGCCGCGGGCAAAGTGATGGAGAAACAGCAGAGCGGATCGATTATCAACATCGGCTCCATGATGGGTATGGTGGGGATCGAGAATCATAACTACGACGGCACTGACATGGGGAAAGCCTGGCCCTCGGACTACTTTTTCCACAAGGGGGGCATGATCAACTATACCCGGTTCTGCGGCAGTTATTTCGGACGTTTCAACGTCCGGTGCAACTGTGTGAGTCCGGGGGGGCTTCAGGAAGATAGTCATCCGGAACAATTCGTAAAGAATTACAGTGACCGGACCCAGCTTGGACGGATGGCAAATCAGACCGACCTAAAGGGAGTGATTGTTTTCCTCGCTTCCGACGCGTCCGCGTATGTTACGGGAACCAATGTACCCGTGGACGGCGGATATACCGCGAAATAAAAAGGAGGATTCCATGCCGGTTAAACCGAATATTCTGTGGCTATTAAGTGATCAGCATTATAAGAAAATTACCGGTTACGAAGGAGACCGGTATGTCAGGACACCGAATCTGGACGGCCTCGCGGGAGATTCGGTAATTTTCGACACGGCCGTTTCTCCTAATCCGGTGTGCACACCTGCCCGAATCTGCATGCTTACCGGTAAGGAATCCCATAACTGTTCCGCCTACACCAATCACTGGCCGGTGTTTCCGGAGCACCTCACCTGGCCGGCCCATTTCGCAAATAACGGTTACCGAACCTGTCTTGTGGGAAAGATGCACCTGGGCGGGAAGAACCAAATGGCCGGGTTTCAGCACCGGCCCTACGGCGATCTCCGTCACGGCGTAAGTCACCAGCCCGATCCGATCAAGATGTTTCCCGGGTACGCCAACGTCAGGAGCGCCGGGGTAACCGAAATTCCGGAGACCATGCTCCAGGACTTCGTAGTGGCCCGTGAGTCGCTCTCGTTTATCCGGGAGCATGCCGACCGGGAACCGGAAGTGCCCTGGTTTCTCTGCGCCTCCTTTACCCGGCCCCACAGCCCTCTTACCGCTCCGGGCAGATACATCCGGCGGTATAAGGGAAAACTTCCGCCGGTGGAGCCGCCGCCTGCACCGGAGGAACGTGGGTCCTACGAACCCTATGCGCGGCGGTTTGTGGAAAACTTCGCCGAACGGATGACTCCGGAAGAAGAACAAGCGGGATACGAAGCCTATTACGCCTGTGTGGATTATCTCGATGACTGTATCGGTGAACTTTTAGATGGACTTAAAAAAGACGGTCTCCTGGAGAACACGTACATCATCTATACCGCGGACCATGGAGAAATGCTGGGCAGACACGGCATCTGGGGGAAGAAGCTCTACTACGAACCGTCGGTTAGTGTGCCAATGCTGATATCCGGGCCGGGGATCAGCGGCGGAAAACGGGCCCAGGCTCCGGTTTCGACAATCGACCTGTATCCAACCATGTGCGGTCTGGCGGGGCTGTCTGTTCCGGAAGGACTAGACGGTATCGATGTGAGCTCCATGCTCAAAGATCCCGAAAATGCCCGCCCCCGTGATTTTGCCGCCTCCAGTTATTTCCAGTACGGAATCTGGTGGGACCGGGAAGATGAAATCAAGGAACAGCTTCCCCATATGGCTATGCGGATGGTCTGCGATGAACGGTGGAAATACGCGGAAGTGGAGAAGGGCGGCGCTCTTCTATTTGACACATTGAACGATCCGGAGGAACGGACAAACCTGATCGATGACCCGGAACAAACGGACCGGGTAAAAGATATGCGGGAAAAACTCTACCGCGGATTCAGCTGGGAAGAAGTCCACCGCAGACTCGCCGAGGACAGGAAGCGGCGTTTGGAAGTTGCTTCGGGAATAAAGCCTACTACGCCCAACCAGTACATGCTGGCCGACGGCCGATTGATTGATGCCGAGGGAGATCTCTACGCCGCCCGGTGGATCGTTATACCGGACGAAGCCGATTCCGGAGGACACATCCCCCAGTACTTCGGATAACAGACAGGAGGTATTTATGTCGAACCGTCCAAATGTGCTTTTAATAATGACCGACCAGCATACCGCTGATGTTTCCGGCTACCGGGGGGACTCCGCCGCTGAGACACCGAACCTGGACAAACTTGCTTCGAAGTCGGTGGATTTCCCCAACGCGGTTACCCCGTCCCCGGTCTGTACCCCGGCCCGGATGTGTATGCTCACGGGGAAACTTCCCTACAACTGTTCCGCCTGGCAGAATCACTGGATCCTCTTTCCCGAACATCTGACCATGCCACGGCATTTTTCCGATCACGGATATACCTCCGCTCTTATCGGTAAGATGCACTTCGGAGGACGGGACCAGATGAACGGCTACGGCAGACGTCCGTACGGTGACTTGCGTCATGGACTCGGCCACCAGCCCGAACCGCTGGATATTTTTCCGGCGTACGGCGGTCCTAAAAGCGCCGGGGTCTCTGAGATACCCGAGAGCCTGAATTCCGATGTGGTGATAACCCGGGAGGCTTTATCGTACCTTCTGGAACACAACTCAGAATCGCCGGATTCCCCATGGTTTGTGACGGTCAGTTACACCAGACCTCATCCGCCGTTCACTGCCCCCGGGCGTTATCTGAAAAAATACCGGAACATGTTTTCTGTGCCTGACGGTTACTACTCAGCCGCTGATTCTCTCGAACCTTATGCCGCGGATATGGCGAAAATCGGGGGATATGGAGATTTGTCGGAAGAGGAAGTTAAACGGGGTATTGAGGGGTACTACGGCTGTATCGACTTTGTGGATGACTGTATCGGTGAATTGCTGGACAGCCTGGACAGGTCGGGTATGCTTGAAAACACCTATGTCGTATATCTGGCGGATCACGGTGAAATGCTGGGATCCCACGGCTTGTGGGCAAAAGCAGTGTACTACGAAAATGCCGTTAAAATACCGCTCCTTATAAGCGGACCGGATATAGCTGCTCAGGGAACCTCCCTGCAGGATCCGGTTTCGCTTACCGATATTTTCCCCACGCTGTGCGGACTTACCGGTCTTCCGGTTCCTCCGGGTCTGGACGGAAACGATTTCAGCCTGCGGTTAAAGGCACCTGGAACGGCAGAACCGGTCCGGGAGTACTGTGAAAGTATGTTTTTTAAGTATGGTACCAGGATCGTGGGCGGTAATTTACGGGATTACCGGGACAGGGACGGCGAACTGACCCCCGGAGCGGCGATGCGGCTCCTCCGGAGTCCGGAATGGAAATATGTGAGCATCGAAGGAGCCGAACCCCTTCTTTTCAATCTGACTGAAGATCCGGGAGAAACGGTGAATCTATCCGGCGATCCCCGCTTTGCCGAGATTGAAAAAACCATGGCCGCGGAACTGGAATCCAGGATTACCTGGGAAGAGATTCACCGCCGCCTTAAAGCGGACAAGGAACGGGTCCCGGAGTTCCTCTCCGGTCAAAAACCCTCCACCCCGAACCAATACATGCTGCCCGACGGGAGAATATTCGACGCGGAAAAAGCGCTCTACGATTCGCGGTGGCTTTTTTTTGATCCCCGGGATGCCCGGGGCGGCGGCATTATTCCGCAGATGTTCGGCTGATCCGTCCTCACCGCCATCCCCGCTGGGCCAGGAGACCCCGGTCCCGGGAAAGCTTAAACTCACGGTCCGGCTCTCCCGCAAGCTCTCCGTTCTTAACCCACTTAAGATCCGACCCGTAAAGATACCCTGCCAGTGTTTTTTCAAGGTCGGATTTTATTTCGATATAGGCAGGATCGTCGGATAGATCGTCCATTTCCTTCGGGTCTTTCTCCAGGTCAAAAAGATGAAACCTGTTTCCCACGGGATACCAGATCAGTTTAAAAGGCCCTTTCCTCACCATCCTGAGTGCCCGTTCATCTTCGTTATGTTCACAGTAGATGCTCTCCCGGGGCGGATCGGAAAAGAGGGACTGTCCCTCCACAGTCTCCGGAATATCGATGCCGCAGAGATCCAGAAGTGTGGGCATCACATCCCGAAGTTCAGCGAACCTGTTCTGTTTTCCAACCGTTTTCCCTTCCGGATCTATGGAGGGGGGGACAGAAAAAATCATGGGGATCTTTGCCGAATACTCCTGCATCGGCGGTTTTGCCCACATATTGTGGTTGCCCAGCATATCTCCGTGGTCACCGGTAAAAACCAGAATGGTGTTGTCCAGCAGGCCTTCTTCCCGGAGGGTCCCGATTAAAAGACGAAGCTGATGATCGATATAGGTGCACTGGGCGTAAAAAGCTTTCCTGGCCAGGTCTATCTCTTTTTCTCCCAACTCGGGGAATTTTCGGACGTAGTGTTTCAGCGCGTAGGGGAGAGAGTCGAAATCTTCTGCCCACTTCCCGATAAACCGTTTATCTATATCCGCTTCCCGGTAGAGCTGGAAATATTCGTACGGCGGGGAGAGCGGCGGATGGGGAGCCGCGTAGGAGCAGTACCAGAAATGGGGTTTTGTCGGATCCCGCCGTTTTATCTGCCGGCACATCTCCCGGGTGGTCCAGTTTGTGGGGTGATGTTTTTCATCAAGATGCCAGGACCGGACCGGGTACTGATTATTACCCATGCCGTGAGTCAGCTCCTGTCCCGGGATTCCTTCCCGTTCCAGGTAAAGTTCGTAGTCATCCTTGACACCGCCGAGATGGTGTCTGCCTTCTTCGTGGATCAAAGCGTCGTCAAAGCCTATCCGGTTCCGCTGGGGATACACATGGAGTTTTCCCACCGCGTACGCTTTATAACCCGCCTGCCGGAAAACGTCCGGCATGGTAGGAAGATCCGGGTCCATGGGGAGGGTTTCCTGGAAAGTCCGGTCTCCGTGGGTCCGGGCGGTGGTGCCGGTCATGAGGGCCCGCCGCGCCGGAATGCAGGTTGGTGTCGAAGAATAAGCCTCGGTAAAATGGGTACCGCTTTCGGCCGTACTGTTTAAAGTCGGCGTTATTATGCTTCCGTGCCCCGCGGCGCCCATGAGAAGCCCGGGCCAGTGATCGACGCATACTGTCAGTACATTCGGTTTATCCATAAAAAGCCTCCTCTTTTTTCTGGTCATTGACGGATACTTCTTATTGTTATAACATAATGACCAAGGAGAGTCTATGTATACCGTACTTACCACCTGTCCCCCATACGGAAGCCGTAATGTGGGTGATGAACTCATCGAAATTCGCACTAAGGAAATTATCAATCAGGAAAAAGGTGAGGATGATTTTTTTACTCTTTTCCGCGAAGAACCTTTGGAGCCTCATTTAGACACTATCAATAGATCAAGAGCAGTGCTGATGCCTGCCTTTCCGGTGCGGGACACTCCCATGTATCCCGGCACCTACCGGCTTACCGATGATCTATCGAAAATAAAGGTTCCTTTAATCCCCATCGGTGCGAACTGGAATGTGTATCCCGGGGATGAAGTTAGCAGAATTTCCACGGTCTACTCGGAAAAAACCGCGGCATTTTTGAAACATGTGGCTTCCGGGGTAAAGCAGTTTTCCTGCCGGGAGTACTACGCGGCTGAGGTGCTCCGGAGGCACGGCATCGAAAATACCTTTTTTACGGGAGATCCCGCCTGGTTTCATCTGCCCAGCATAGGCAAGCCGCTCCGGCGGTCTCGAAACATCAGAAAAGTGGTATTCAGCCCTCCTTTAAGCCCTTTCTACGTCGATCAGGCGGAGGATATACTTGCTATGATTGCCCGGATGTTTCCGGACGCGGAACGTTTTTGCACGATGCATCTCCGGGATTCAGGACCAGGGCCGGATCCAGAAAGAGAAAAGCAGAAGAAAGAAAACAGCGCCGCCATGTCTCCGGAAGTAGCTAAGAAAAACGAGAAAATAAGGACCGCGGCCGGGAATTTGGGTTTTTCGGTTGTCGAGGCGGCAGGCGATGTCCGGAATCTTGATTTCTATGAAGAGTGTGACCTTCATGTAGGGTACGAGTGTCACGCCCATTTGTTTTTCTTCAGCCGCAGAATACCGAGTATCCTTATAGCGGAGGACGCCCGGGGTGTGGGATTCAACTATACATTGGGTTACGGCGGATTTTCCGGGTTCATCCGTTCCCAGACCGGACCAAAAAAGACGGTAAAAAAACACACATCCGGGTACTGTACGTCCCTTTCCGAGCTATGCGAGGCTCCGCCGAAGCTGAACATGGCAGGGGAGATCCAAAATTTTCTCGCGGAGGAAGCAGAATCGGGATTTATGCGGTTTCTTGGCTTGGGCCGGTATATAGACACGGTCTACCAGGAGTGTATGGCGCCCTTTATTCGGGAACTGCCGTGATTGGGCGGAAAGAAATCATATTTGTCATTGACAGAACAAAAAAAGTCATGATATACTTTATATTGTTATAACAATAGCACAAATTAAGAAATTAGCTGTTCGTTGAACAGTTTTAAAAAAATAACGGAGGTGTTAATATGAAAGGTATTACACGTATTTTTTTGCTTTCCCTTTTGATCCTTTCCATAACTGGATTGGTATTCGCGGGGGGCGAAAAAGAAGGATCCGGAGAAGGTGCCGAAGAAGTTACAGTAACATTCTGGCATTTTCCCCAGATTGGTGAAATTGAAGGATATGAAGAACAGTCCCAGGAATATGGTGACTGGTGGAATTATCTCGCAGAAAACTTCAGTGAACAAACCGAAGGTGTAACAGTGGAAACCCAGATGGTACCTTGGGACGGCGGATTCGAAAAATTCAACGTCGCCATAGCCGGCGGTGATCCCCCTTCTATCGGGTTTGATTACTTAGGAAGAACATCTCAGTACTACGCCCAGGGCGCTGCTGTTCCTGCCGATGATGTACTTCCCGCTTCTCTCATCAATGACATAAACGATTCAATCAGAACTATTTATACAGTTGACGGAAAAGTACACGCTCTGCCCGGCTTCGCATGGAACATCAACCTGAATGTCAATGTCGGGCTCCTCAAGAAATATGGATGGGAAGGACCGATCCTGAACGGACCTGGAAACGCGTACTCCGATGAGCAATTCACCGAATTCCTAACCAAAGTTAAAGAAACTGTTCCCGCCGATGTGTGGCCTTACGTCATGCAGTGCGGAAGCGAACAGGGTGACTACGGCTGGTGGCAGCACTTCTGGGGTTACGGCGGAAAGCTTTTTAATGAAGACGGAACAGTTGCTGACGACCACAGCGGCATGATTGAAGGCTTTAATTATCTCCTCGGACTGGTAGACAAGGGTCTCATGGCCAAGGGTGTAGCAAGTATGCAGGCAACCGATCCGAACAAGATGTTCTTCAGCGGAAAATCAATCATCGGATACGGCCACAAGTATCACGCGAAACAGATTGAGAGCGCAATCGAAGAAGGCGTAATCGATGCTGAATACGAAGTTATGCCTATCCCGTATCCTTCAGACAACGGAGACAAAGGATTTACCGCGAACGGCGGTACCGGATTTATCTTTTTTGCACAGGATGAAGCTGAACAGGAAGGCGCTTCGGCATGGATACAGTATGTGATGTCCGACGAGTGGTGGCCCCATACCGTTAAAGGAAGCGGACAGTTCCCGCTCCAGAAGAGCATGGCCGATGCCGATCTGTATGCCGATGACGAATACCAGCAGGTAGTGAGTCAAATGCTCGCGAAATTTGAATCCGGAGACTTCGGACTCGCTCATCCGAAATATCAGCAGATCCGGGTAGCCCTGTCTCAGGCGGGACAGAAAATCTTCAGCGACCAGACAACAGTTGAAAAAGCTGTAGATCAGTTTTATGCTGAAGTAGAAGAAATAATTTCAGAATAAATATAATACCAGCTAGTTGAGCATAAGTTCGGCCCCTCGGAGTGGCATCGCTGTGAAGAGGGGCCGTTTTATCATCCCAGGACCAGGAGGATTGGAATTCATGAAAAGAAAAAATTTGTGGGTGAGAATAAAGGAAGAACGTTCTGCCTATTTGTTCATTCTCCCCTCGGTAGTGATGTTTTTTGCCCTGGTCGCTTTGCCTATCATCCTAACCTTTGTTTACAGTTTTCAGAAACGTAATCTTGTGAAGGCGGATTGGGTCGGTTTCGATCAGTATATAGATATTTTTACCGATCCGGTGTTTCTAACGGCGCTGAAGAATACCCTGCTGTTTGTGGTGGTACTGGTGCCTGTAATAGTCATGGCGGCCTTTTTTATATCTCTTCAGGTAACCCCGCTTAATCATAAAACGAGAATATTTTTCCGCGCTGTTTTTTATCTGCCTGTAGTTGTTAGCGGTGTTATCATAAGTATGATATGGCTATGGATATTTAATGCCAACTACGGTCTACTTAATTATCTGATTGGTGTCTTCGGTATCGAGCCTGTGGAATGGCTCGCGTCAAAATATACGTTATATTATCTGATGTTCGTGGTATTTTCATTTAATTTAGGCGTACCCTTCATCATTTACGTTGCTGCCATGGGAAATATCCCGAAACAGCTCCTGGAAGTTGCCAGGATCGACGGCGCTAAAAAACGGACTATCACCTGGAAAATCATATTCCCCCTGCTGCGGCCGGTAACTTTTTTTCTCATCGTCACGCAGACTATATTTGTCTTTATGGTTTTTGTGGTTATCCAGTTACTGACCGCAGGAGGACCTGCCCATTCAACGGAGACGGTTATATTCCAGCTCTACCGGACAGCATTTCAGTTCCTTGAGTTCGGACGGGCTTCGGCAATGGGTGTGAGTCTGCTGATCTTTGTTCTGATCATCTCCCTTATCCAGAAGTTTGTCGCGGGTAAGGATATCAATTACTAGATTTGGAGATACCGATATGGCATTTATTGAATCAAAAGAGTTTGCATACGGCAATAAAAGGGAAAAGATATTCTATATTTCTTTTCTGGTTATAATATTCCTTCTTTCTTTCTTGTTCCTTTTCCCTATCTATTGGATGTTTAAAGGGGCGTTCCAGCCGACCTTCATGGCGATGCAGGTGCCGCCTACTTTTCTCCCGACCCATTTGACAACGGATAACTTCCATAAGCTTTTTACCCGTTTTCCTTCCTTTCGGTGGCTATTAAATAGTGCCGTGGTAGCGGGAAGCGCCACCATTTTGACACTGGTAATAGGATCAATGGCAGGATATGCTTTTGCGAAACGGCGATTCCCCGGGCGTGAATTGATTTTCTGGATGCTTCTGACGGCAATGATGCTTCCGAAACAGGTTATGCTTGTTCCGCTCTATGTTTTGATGAACAAGTATCATCTATATAACACGTACGCGGGAATGTTTCTGCCCCAGGTTGCCTGGCCGTTCGGCCTTTTTCTTATGCGTCAGTTTATGCAGAGTATTCCGGATGAGCTGATTCAGTCCGCAAAAGTGGACGGAGCAAGTGAACTGCGGGTATTTTTGAGTATCATTGTTCCACTGAGTATTCCCGCGTTCGGGACGGTGGGTATACTCTACTTTGTCCGTACCTGGAACGATTATATGTGGCAGCTTATCATGGTCCGGGACCCAATCATGAACACTTTGCCGGTTGCAATATCCAAAGTCGCCCGTGGCGAATGGAGTGTGGATTACGGACTGATGATGGCGGGCGCAGCCTACGGAGCCGTCCCCATGATTATAATATTTCTGTTCTTCCAGAAGTATTTTGTCAAAGGACTCACCTTGGGAGCGGTAAAGGGTTAAAAATGATCTACACGAATTTCAAGGGAGCTGACATCTCCCGGCTGGGGATTGGGACAGTTCAGTTCGGTTTTGATTACGGAATCAACAACAAGCTGGGACAGGTTTCATACGATGATGTAATATCAATACTGGGAAAGGCAAAGGAAACAGGTGTCAATTTTTTAGATACTTCCCGGGCCTACGGAACCAGCGAAGAAGTGCTGGGAAAGGCACTGGAAGAGGTTGACGGCAGGAATGAGTTCTTTGTCTGCACCAAGCTGGATCTGCCTCGGGATTGGAAAGAGCTTACGGAAAAAGAGGTGCTCCAGAACGCGCGGGATTCATTCAGCGAAAGTATGGAGACCCTCCGGCTCGACAAGATCCCTTTCTATCTTTTACATAAACTTGATTTTTATACGTATGCCGGCGGCATAATTTGGGAGTTTGTAAAGGAGCAGCAGGATAAAGGCTTCCTGGGGCACATCGGTGTGTCCATCGGAGGCGGACCTGACGAGGCATTAACTGCAATCGCCGATGAGCGGATGGAAATCATCCAGATTCCTTATAATATTTATGATTGGCGGTGGAAAAAAGCCGGAGTCTTTGATCAGGCAGCCGCCGGAAATGTCATGATAGTAAACCGCAGTACTTATCTGCAGGGTCTTTTGGTGATGTCTCAGGAAGACGCGGCGGAAAAACTGCCCCGCTCCCTGCCCTACCGGGAACGGCTCGAAGAAACGGCGGTGAAATGGGGCTGCAGTCTGAAAGAGCTGGTGCTTCAATATGTTTTTTCAAACAGCGGAATCACATCCACCATACTCGGAGTAGATTCACCTGAACAGTTTGAAGAGAATATCTCGATTTTTAACAGCGGAACTATACCGGAAGATGTATTAAAAGAAGCTTATACCCGGTTTTCCGATGTCCCGGAGAATGTGCTGAATCCCGCGTTATGGAATCAGCCGTATAAAGGGAATCAATATAAATCGAAAAAGGGCTGACCGATGCGGCACGGAAACGAAAAAACAGCAGATCTATACCGCAGAGCAAAGAGCATTATCCCCGGGGGAACCCAGCTTCTGAGTAAACGCCCGGAGATGTTCGCTCCGGAGGTGTGGCCCGCGTATTATTCCAAGGCGGAAGGGTGTACGGTATGGGATCTGGATGGCAATTCCTATATAGATATGTCAACCATGGGAATAGGTTCCTGTTTGCTGGGATACGCCGACCCGGATGTAAACGGGGCGGTCATAAAGGCTGTCCGGGAAGCAACCATGAGTACACTCAATAGTCCCGACGAAGTCTATTTGGGAGAGCTGCTCCTTGAACTGCACCCGTGGGCGGAGATGGTCAGGTACGCCCGGAGCGGCGGTGAAATGATGGCCGCGGCGGTACGGATTGCCCGCGCGGCATCCGGGAAGGATCACGTAGCCATCTGCGGATACCACGGGTGGCATGACTGGTATCTTGCGGCAAATCTGGGAACCCAGGATCTTCTGGATGGACAGCTTCTTCCCGGGCTCGAACCGAAAGGTGTACCCAGGGGGCTTTCGGGAACGGTTCATCCTTTTCATTACAATAAAATAGAAGAAGTAGATGACATATTCAGCCGTTTCGGTTCCGACCTGGGAGTACTGGTTATGGAACCGGTTCGGTATCAGGAACCTTCCGACGGCTTCCTGGAGAAAATCCGGACCAAGGCGCAAAAAAACGGAACTGTCCTTATTTTCGATGAAATTACCGCCGGATGGAGACACTGCATCGGCGGACAGCATATGAAGTACGCGATTGAACCGGACATGGCGGTATTCGCGAAAGCACTGAGCAACGGCGTACCCATGGCGGCGGTAATAGGCACTCGGTCGGTGATGGATGCGGCCCAGGAGAGCTTTATAAGCAGCACCTATTGGACCGACCGTACCGGTCCCGCCGCGGCTTTGGCGGCTGTAAAAAAATACCGTTCCATGGACATACCCGGCTGTGTCGATGAAATAGGCGCTCAGGTACAGGCAGTATGGAAAGAAACAGCCGGTTCCTGCGGTCTGGATATAGAAATATCCGGCGCGCCTGCCCTGAGTCATTTTACATTTAAAGAGGGCAATGGAGCAGCTCTTTCTACTTTCCTAACCCAGGAACTGCTTGAAAAAGGTATTCTCGGGAACACCGCCTTTTATGCCAGCGCCGGGCATACACCGGATGCCGTGGAAAAATACGCGGAGGCTTTGAATGAAATTTTCCCCCGCATAAAGAGGGCAGCTGACTCGGGCAATGTCGGCAGCATGCTGAAAGGACCGGTAAAGCAAAGCGGCTTTACCCGGCTCACTTAGGAGGCGAAAACACGGTAATGAAAACATTTACCCTGAGCGGACAGGCGAAAGACTACTTTGAAACACACCTCAGCGATTTTGTGCCTTCCCGGGTGTGGGACAGTCACGTTCACGTCTTTTATCCGGGTACCGGCAGTACCGGGGCAGGTGTCGGCCCTGAAGATGCCTGCACATCCGGAGTTGTTTCCGCCTGGGATTCGAAGCTGCTTCCCGGCCGGAAGATGGGGTATTCCATTGTGGGACATCCGTTTCCGGGTATGGACACACAAAAAATGGCCGATTTTACGCTGGAACAGACCCGGTCCTTTTCCCGGTCGGCTGATCTGACTATCCGGTTTCCTGCCGGCGCGTTCCCCAATGTATCTCCGGCTATGCCGGTTGACGAAGTCGAAGAACTCGCCCGGGATCCCTTCACCGCCGGGCTTAAGCCGTACCGGTTTTTCAGTGTTACCGGAGATATTGATGAGTGCGGGATTACCGATTTCCTTCCGGAAGAGCAGATCGCCGCTGCGAACCGTCACGGTCTTATCATTCTTCTGCACCTTTCAAAAAAACGGGGACCTGCCGATCCGGGAAACCTGCGGGACCTGGAGAAACTAACCGCGAAATATCCCCGGGTGAAATGGCAGCTTGCTCACTGTGCCAGGAGCTTTAATCCCCTGTTTCTTGAAGAAGCTGTCTCCGAACTCAAGCAGCTGCCGAATATATGGTATGATACTTCGGCGGTCTGTGAATCCGCTGTATTTGATATCCTGTTTTCTGAAATAGATCACAGCCGGATTCTTTACGGATCCGATCATTCTCCGGTTCACGTGGCGGGCGGGAAGTACGTTTCTTTCGGCCGGGGCTGGATGTGGATTTCTCCGGATAATTCGGAGAAAAAAATTACCCACTGTGATGCTGCTCCCTTCCCCATGGTGTATGAAGAACTTTATGCCATGAAAAAAGCGGCAAATCACGCGGGATACGGAAAGCAGGAACTGGACCAGATCTTTTATAAAAACAGCCGGGATTTAATCTCGGAAATTCTTTCGAATAAAGCAAAAATATGATATAATATTATACCATGATGAGAAGAGAGGTAAGATGATGAGCGAATTTAATTTTTCCCCGGCCCCTTGGATACCCTTTAGGGACAAATCGGTGCTGGAACGTGTGCGCAAACTTTCAGGTCAGGAATTGACGAATCATCCGAATAAAAATTTCAAGATTCAGATCAGTAAGAATCCCGGATCCTTTAAATTCGCCCACCTGTTTAGTAAAATACAGGAATCGGACCGGGAGAACAAAAAGTTCGTCGCGGTACTGGGTAATCCCGCCCCCGGCATTTATGAACCGATGGCCCAATTGATCAATTACATGGGGGTAAGCTGCCGGAATTTTTACCCTTTTACCATGGATGAATGGGCGGATGAGGACGGAAATGTAGCTCCCGCAACATATAAATCCGGATTTACCTATTCGTTCCTAAAATATTTTATCAATAAAATCGATCCGGAATTGCGTCCTCCCGAAAAGAATGTGTTTTACCCCACCACCGAAAACATTAATGATTATTCCAAACTCCTGGCGGAAACCGGAGGGGGAGGAGCGGATACTATCTATTCCGGACCAGGCTGGGCGGGTCACATCGCCTTTATCGATCCCTGTCCGGAACTGATCAAGAATTACGGAAAAGAAGAATACTGCATAAAAGATTTGAACGATGACTATTTTAAGCAGCCCTCGCAGGTGCTGACGATTCATCCCCTTACCATCGCGCAAAACTCGCTCCACGGCGTATTCGGTCAGAGCGGAGATCTCTCTTGGGTTCCTCCAAAAGCGGCAACAATCGGACCGCTGGATGTGGTAAACGCGAAAGAACGGCTTGAGAGTCATGGACTTACCACGGCAGGATCTTTTTCCACCTGGCAGCGGATGACCTCCCGGCTGATCACCCATGGTCCGGTTACACCTTACGTTCCGGGTTCAATCCTGCAGCTTATGGATACTACCGTGCTGATCAGTGAAACGATAGCCGCTCCGATTGAGGTGATGGAAACTGTTGGTTATTAATGAGGTGACAGTATGATTTCTACGGCATATCAAAAGCTGTATCATGTTCTCCATGGAAAGATCATCAAAGAGGAGTACAAACCGGGAGACAAGCTCCCCACCGAAAAGGAGCTCTGTGAACTTTACGGTGTTTCCCGCATCACCTCGCGTCACGCCCTGAGGCTTCTACAGGAGGAAGGACTCGTGGAGCGGTTTCCCGGGAAGGGAACCTTTATCAGCGGAGCTAAATCGAAAAAAGTTCCCATCTTTAATAATGATTATGTGGGATCGATAAAAACCGGGGTTCCGAATGCCCACCGGGAAATACTTGAGCGGACGGAAAAAACACCTCCCGGTTACATTGCCGACCATTTAGGCCTTTTTAAACCCGAAAAATGTTTTTTCGCGGTCCGGGTGGATTTTAGAAATAATGAGCCTATCGCCTATGACCGTTCCTATCTGCCCCTGTCTCTGGTGTCCTCTATCACAAAAGAGATGTTCATCCGTATCGATTTTCTCGACGCCTGGCTGAAATCGGAAGGGATCAGTCTTTCCCATATATGGGAATCAGTAGAAGCGGTAACCGCCGATAAAACGGCCCAGGAAATTTTTTCCGTTTCCAAAAACGCTCCCATGCTGCTTACTACTGACATCATTTACATCGACAGCGGGAGAGCGGTCGGTGTGTTCGAGACCTTTTACCGGGGTGATCAATTCAAACTGATATCCACCGTCAATAAAACCAACAGGAAATAGATTTGTATGCGGTATACCGATTCCGGGAATGTCCACAAGGATTTTCATCTCGCCGTGCACAGAACGGTAAGTTACGTCCTCGAAAATTACGGGATGGATTTTCTCAGGGAGCTGTTTGCCGGAACCGCCCATAAGGTATACCGTTCCATATGGGAAGATTTAAAATGCGGCGATCCGCGGCAGCTCCTCGAACACTGGAAACATTATTACGCGCGGGAAGACGGGATTTTTGATGTCGCCGGCGAGGGTGACGAAATAATATTTTCCGTCCGGAAATGCCCCATGATTGAACATCTAAAGAAAAACGGAATTCCAATTGATGAAACGGTGTATCTTCCCGACATACTGCTGAATGAGTTTTGGTCCGAGGGTACCCCGTTTTCAATCGAAACCGAAATAACCGGTGAAGGGGAATACGATATGATCATCAGGAGAGAAAAAGATGCTTCCCAGTGATCATTTTGTCAGAATGTACAATGAACTTTTTAAGATGCTGGAAGAGCGGGGACACCGGGAACTGCGGAAATACTGGACCGAAATCGCCCGTCTCCAGGATACAATCCTGGGACCGTACATCCGGAAAAACGGTCTTAAAGGTATGTACGAATACTGGGACCACATCCGGCATGAAGAAAACTGCGATGCCGACCTGGAAGTTACGGAAGAGTATTTTGAGTTCACCATGAACCGGTGTCCGTCCCTTTCAAAAAATCTTGACAATGATGCCGGGCAGTTTGAATACTACTGCGATCACTGCGCGGGATGGATCGAACCGGTGGTGAGGAAATACGGCTATTTCCTTGTTTATGATATGATATCCCGGCATGAACCCCGGTGCCGGATCCGGATTTATAAGGATCAGCGGAAGGCGGAGGAGTTTGCCGCTCAGGTCCGCCTGCCTGCCGACCCCTACGGCGGAAATACTACGGAAATATAGGAACAGGATGAAAGGAAATTAATGTGATAAAAGAAGGCTACATTACCGCTTTGGGAACTCCATTAGATGACCGGGGCCGTTTGATCCCGCATAGTTTCAGAGCTCATATTGAGGATCAGGTCGATGCCGGCTGCGGGGCATTTCTGGTGATGGGAACCATGGGGAATGAAGTTTTTATACGGAATTCGGAATACCGGCGGGTAGCCGCTGAAGCGGCAAGCGCGGCAGCGGGCCGGGTTCCCGTATTGGTCGGGGTGATGGATAACTCGGCAGGCCGGGTACTCGACCGGATAGAGGAACTCCGGGACCTGCCCATTCAGGGGGTGGTCGCCACCGCTCCGTTCTATCTTACCGCCACTCAGCAGGAGATAATCAGTTTTTTCTCCATGATCGGCAGGAAGTCGTCTTTTCCGTTATATCTTTACGACCTGCCCGGGGTAACAAAGACAAAAGTTCAAACAGATACTGCCTTAAAGCTCATGAATCAGGATTCCATCGCGGGTATAAAAAGCGGTGATCTCTTGACCTGCCGGGATCTGCATTTCCATCCCGACCGAAAGCCGGATTTCACGGTCATGTACAGCGGTCTTGATACCTTTGACGCGGCCTATGGTTACGGTATCCGTCGGAACCTGGACGGAATGTTCTGCTGTACACCGAAAATTAACAAGGATATGTACCGGGCTCTCGAACAGGGAGACGCGGTGAAAGGGCGGGAGGAACTCAAGAAAATTCTCCGGCTCAGGGACCTTTTCGCGGGAATGGGTATTTTTACCGGATTCACCGCGGCTATGAATCTGCTCGGATACGAGGGGAATTTTGCCCCTGATTACATGAAACACCCGGGTGAAGAAGAACGGGAGATCGTCCGGTCCTGTATGCGTGAAATCGGGTTGCTATAGCAGACCCTTCGCGTGGACCGTTTCCACATCCGAATCCAGGTCCTGAGGAACCGGGTATCCGGCATGAAGCCAATAGGTATGCCATGAGCGATCCAGTTCAGCCCGGTCGGTCATCCGTTCCCTGGCGTCTTCCATGATCCGGGCACTATCCCAATTCAGGAGGAGCCTGTTCTTCAGTTCTTCGGCTGTCTGACTGCAATCCGGATCGCTGATCAGGTCATTCCGTTCCTCCGGGTCCTTTTCTATGTTATAAAGAGAAAAATGCATTTCCTCTCCGATGCGGTAACACCAGCACTTCCAGGGCCCCCGGCGCACCATTTTGAAGAGGGCATCGTCCCTGCCGCCGAAACTGCCGGCCCGCTGATACAGTTCGCTTTCCGTTTCCTCGCTTCCGTCGGGCGTTTTTCCCTGGATGTACGGCCATAAGGAAGGCGCGTCGGATTTATTCAGCTTTGGAGCTCCGGCGATTTCACAAAACGTATTTCCCAAATCCCGCAGATTCACCGCCGCTCCGCAGACCGATCCGGCCGGCACAACCCCGGGAAGGCTGACGATCATGGGGACTCTGGCGCTGTCCTCGTACAACGAGCCTTTCCCCCAGGCGCCGAACTTTCCGAGCATATCTCCGTGGTCGGAGGTGTAGATCACCAGGGTGTTTTCCGCGAGACCTGTCTCATTCAGTGTCCGGAGAATCCTTCCCGCCTGCTGATCCATATGTTCGCAGTTTGCGTAATACGCAGCCCTGGCTCGCCGTTTTGCTTCAGGATTGATAGGACCGGGGTTCTCCCAGTTTCGGTAGGTGCTGTAGAAGTTTTTCAGATAACCGGGCATCAATGAAAGATCCTCGTCTGGAACATCTATTTTTTTATAATAATAATCGAACAGATCCTTTTTTCCCACGTATGGGGGGTGGGGATTGTACAGCCCGATCACCGCGGCGAAGGGTCTTTCTCCCCGCTCCGCCTCCCGTCGGAGGAAGCTGCACCCGCTGTCTGTCACTGTTTCGTCCCGGAACTGCACAAAGGTGGTGCCTTTCCCGGAAAGATCCTCCACCGATTCCCGGGGTGACCAGTAGGAGCCGTTCGGAACCCGGACCGATTCTTCCTGGTTCCGTACCGGTTTGTTTCCCCTCCAGTGGCGGAGCTCCTCCAGAGTGGTTTCGAATCCGTGAAACTGGTCGGGGCCTTCAAAATGCATCCGGCCGATCAGAGCGGTATGATATCCCGCCCCTTTCAGTTTCTCGGGCCAGGTGATGATCCGGGAGGAAAGGATATCGAAATTATCCATGACCCGGTTTTCGTGCGGCCGTCTTCCGCTCATAAAGCTCATCCGGGAAGGCACGCAGATGGGAGCGGGGCAGTAAGTGTTGGAAAACCGCATCCCCCCGGCTGCCAGCCCGTCGATATTCGGGGTCCGTACTGCCGTGTCACCGTAGCACCCGGTGATTTTGTGGTTGTGCTGATCCGACATGATAACCAGTATGTTCAGCTTGTTGTTCGAAGTCATTTAATCCTCCTGTGACCGGGAAATGCTGTCCTATGACGCGAAAAATACCGTGTTTTTCCCCTGGTCCTTCGACCGGAGCAGAGCAATATCGGCCTGGTGGATGAGTGATTCCATGTCCGGATCGGTTAACTGCTGGGTAGCCGCTAAGCCTATGGAAACCGAAATAGGTACTTCCGTGTCTTTCCGGAAGTCCTCTTCGATTTTGGAACGGATCCGTTCAACAATGCGGTACGATTCTTTCAAGCCTGTTTCCGGCATGATGATGAGAAACTCGTCTCCGCCGATCCTGAAAATCATGTCATACCCTCTGGTATTCTGTTTAAGAATCTCCGCCACCATGATGAGTAGGCGGTCTCCGGAGCGGTGACCTAATGTATCGTTGCACCGCTTAAAGTTATCGAGATCCATGTATGCGGCGGCAATTTCATACGGTTTTTCCGTACCGGATCTCCTGGCTATAAGATTGTCCAGTTCTACAATCCTGCTGTTTAACTCGCTCCTGTTATAAAGTCCGGTCAGTGAATCTGTGATGGCATACAGGGCAAGTTTCTTGTTCGCTTCCTCGAGCTCCCGGGTCCTTTCTCCGACCCGGGTCTCCAGGTCTTTGCGGAAATGCTTCTGCATTTCGTTGTATCTTTTCCGGAGTTTAAACGATTTGGCACCAACAGCGAACGCGATAAAAACCACCTGAGCGGCTGCGCCGTAGAGCTGCGCGTTCAATACGAAAGAGGTGATCTGAAGCGGCAGAAAGGTCATTAGAATTTCTACCGACGTTCCGATAAGATAGAGGAGTGATCCGATAAAGCAGACCAAGGCAAGAATGTCTTTCCGGATTATGCGCATTATCAGTGCGGCGAATATCAGCCCCATGCTTCCGAGACTCAGAATATTCAGGATGTCTGCCGAAAAGGGGCCGTGAAAGAACAGTGAAGAACCAACCAGGATTCCGGATAAAATCACTCCCCCGGTCATCACCTTGTCCAGCTTCGGCATTTTCTTTTTGGTTTCAATGAAGTGCCGAAAAAACTGGATTCCGAAAAACAAGGTACTGCCGCCGAACAGGACAAACCAAAAATACCCGAAAGACTGGTCGGGCAGAATGAACTGCAATAAGAGTCTCTCCTGGGAAAACTGATTCAGGAAAAACGCGGCCATGTATAACGCGTAATACAGGTAGGTTTTTTCTCTGTTGAAAATAAATACAAAGAGGTTATAAATTATCAGCAATAAAAAAAATCCGAATATCAGACCCAATATAAAGGTCTCCCGGCTGTACCGCCGGCTATAACGGCCGATTTCTTCCATTGTAAGCACAAGACTGGAAGATTGGTAATCAAACAGCCTTATTAGATATTCCTTTTTTTCTCCTGCCGGGATTCGAAGTTCAAACGAGGGTTTCCGGATATCCAGGGATCTTTTAGAAAACGGCACCATGTCGCCGGTGGTTTGGGTCAATTGCAGCGAACCGTCTACCTTTTCAAACAGATCCATCTGCTCCAGTGTCATGGAGTTTTCCAGTATCCAGCTTTCCGCTTCCGACCGGTTTTCGATGGTCAGGAGGATCCACATGATCCCGTTTCGGGGAATTTGAACCGATTCTTTTGAAATGGTGTCAAACACTTCCTTCCGCTTGTATATCTCTTCAGGAGTCAGCATCCCCCGGGGGTCCACATAGATACCGATGTTCTCTCCGAGCTGATACCTTGAGCCGGGGTCTATTAACCTGGCTGGTTCAGCGCTGAGGGGGACTGCAGTATTGAAAATATTCAGAAAAACCAGTAAAAAAACGAGTTTCACGTATAAAAATGTAGTTTTTTTGCATAAAAGTTGCAATAGCTGGTGACGAAGGAAGGGGAATCATTTATTCATACCTAAAACCGTATCCACCGATTGTCTCAGCTGATCTTCCGGTACAGGTTTTACCAAATATCCGTTGCGGTTCCAGAGCTATCACCATATATACCGGTTGATAAATATATGGTATTTTTGCTTATCTATGGCAATAGGAAAGCTTGTTTGTGAACTATCTCCCTCCGGGAACAATCCTCGGAACAGTGAAGGAGCCTTTTTTTCCCCCGATGGAAAAAGGGTTATGTTTGTCTACTCCAGGTATACCGGATCGGACGCCGAGGATGACGCGGAAGCTGAAATAGCCGGGATCATTTCATATGATGACGGTGAATCCTGGTCCGAACCGGTGACAATAGACCGCCCTGAACGGTACGGAGCTCTCAATCTGATGAGTGTTTCGATGGTAAAAGTTGATCAGCAGACAGTAAAAATGTTCTTCATCGTCCGGTACGGCTGGCACGACAGCCGGCTCCATATGCGGGCGTCCGTCGACGGGGGCGGGACCTGGTCAGACGCTGTATGCTGTATTCCCGCTCCGGGGTATTATGTGGTGAATAACGACAGAGTCATCCGTCTTGATTCCGGCAGACTCATAATCCCGAGTTCCTACCATAAAATGAAAGGCGAAGATACGAAAAATTGGGATTCCTTTGATTCCCGGGGAACCGTGTTCTTTTTCATGTCCGATGATGACGGAAAAACATGGTTTCAGTCGGATACATCCTTGTCCCTCTCAAACCGGCATTCGAAAAGCGGTCTTCAGGAGCCCGGGATAATTCCTTTGGAAAACGGTGTGCTCTGGGCATGGTTCAGGACCGATATAGGACGCCAATACGAATCGTTCTCCTTTGATTCGGGCCGGTCATGGACCGCGCCGAGCCCCTCCTTCTTCACCGGTCCCTGTTCCCCCCTCTCGGTCAAACGGATTCCTCATCTGAATCTTCTCGCGGCGGTATGGAATCCGGTACCCAATTATAACGGACGGAATATTATTCCCGGAACCGCCGGAAGAACCCCTCTCGTAATTTCCCTAAGCAGCGATGACGGAAAAACCTGGGCGGCACCCCGTGCGGTAGAAGATGATGAAACAAGGGGATTCTGCTATACCGCGATTCATCCCTTGGATGAATACCTTTTGATATCGTACTGTGCCGGGGGACCGGAAGACCGTTTCTGTCTTTCCCGGACCAGAGTAAGAAAGATATTGTATAATGATATTATCAACTAACAAAAGGAAGGCATAATTATGCCGCTGATTGATAAACCGCTTGAGGAACTTAAACAATATCAGGGAAGAAATCCCCGTCCCGATGATTTTGATCAGTTCTGGGACCGGGCCCTGGAAGAAATGATGAATACCGATCCGGATATTTCTCTGGAGCCGGCTTCATTTCAAGTTCCCGGCGCTGACTGCTTTGACATGTACTTCACCGGGGTCCGGGGAGCACGGATCCATGTAAAATATATCCGTCCTAAAAACGCCGCGACGCCCCATCCCGGGATTGTCCAGTTTCACGGGTATTCGGGAAACAGCGGCGACTGGTCCGACAAGCTCGGATATGCCGCTTTGGGATTTTCGGTATTCGCCATGGACTGCCGCGGACAGGGCGGTTTATCCCAAGACGCGGGACAGGTGAAGGGAAACACCTATCACGGCCACATTATCCGGGGCTTAGACGATTCCCCGGAGAATCTTCTGTTCCGGCACATCTTTCTCGATACCGCCCGGCTCGCGGGAATCGCCATGGGAATGGAAGAAGTTGACGGGAACCGGGTCGGCGCGTTAGGCGGTTCCCAGGGAGGAGCCCTTACCCTGGCCTGCGGTGCCCTGGAACCCCGTGTTAAACGGCTCGCCCCGGGGTTTCCATTCCTGTGTGATTACAAACGGGTGTGGGAGATGGATCTGGCCCAGCGGGCCTACGAAGAGCTCCGGACCTATTTCCGGCTCTTTGATCCGCGTCATGAACGGGAGGATGAAATTTTTACGGCATTAGGCTATATCGACATCCAGCACTTAGCGCCCCGGATTAAGGGAGAGGTACTGATGGGAACAGGGCTTATGGATGAAGTTTGCCCCCCCTCAACCCAGTTCGCGGCATTTAACAAGATAACCGCCCCGAAAAACGTGGTTATCTATCCCGACTACGGTCACGAGAATCTGCCCGGATTCAACGACAGGGTGATGGAGTTTATGCTGAAATTAAATGAATAA